>JAAZIY010000387.1 GCA_012800625.1 Lentisphaerota bacterium | reverse complement strand
GGCGCCCTGTAGGGGCGCCACAAACGGCCTTTCTGCGTTATGACCTTTTTGGACAGGGTCTAAGACACACTAAGGGGCACGAAGGCACACGAAGTTTTTGAGCTTTGTTTTAGGGTTTGAGTCCGGCCCGCAGGTAGGCGTGTATAAACTGGTCTATGTCGCCGTCCAGCACGGCGGACACATTACTGGTTTCGCTGTCGGTGCGCAGGTCTTTGACCAGTTGATAAGGCTGCAGGACATAGGATCGTATTTGATTGCCCCAGGCGTTGTCACCTTTGGCTGATGATTCTGCAGCGTGAGCGGCGCGGCGCTTCTCCTCCTCGCGCTCATATAGCCTGGCCTTGAGGATGCGCATGGCGGTGGCCTTGTTTTTGTGCTGCGAGCGTTCGTTCTGGCAGGTCACTACGATGCCGCTTTCCAGGTGAGTGAGGCGCACGGCGCTGTCAGTGCGGTTGACGTGCTGTCCGCCGGCGCCGCTGGCCCTGTAGGTGTCTATGCGCAGGTCGCCGTCATTGATGACAATGTCAATGTCGTCATCGACCTCGGGCAGCACATCGACGGAACAAAACGAGGTGTGCCGGCGCTTGTTGGAGTCGAAAGGGGAGATGCGCACCAGGCGATGCACGCCTTTTTCGGCTTTCAGGTAGCCATAGGCGAAGTCTCCGCTAATGGTCAACGTGACGTATTTGACGCCGGCCTCGTCTCCGGGCTGCAAGTCGGCGGTCTCATAGCTGTAGCCCTGCTCGTCCAGCCAACGGCTGTACATGCGCAGCAGTATGCCGCACCAGTCGCAGGACTCGGTGCCGCCGGCTCCGGCGTGTATGGTCAGGATGGCGTTGTTCTTGTCCATCTTGCCGGAGAGGAAGCTGACCAGCTCGAGGCGCTCAAGCTCCTGCTTCAGTGCCGGCCAGGTTTCTGCGGCCTCGGCATACAGGGGGGAATCATCGCCCTCCAGCTCGGCAAGCTCGGCCAATACCTGAAAGTCCTCGAGTTGCGCGGAGAAGGCGCGGTAAGGCCCGAGCACGTTTTTCAGTGCCTGTACTTCGGCGACCACTGCCTGAGAGGACTCGCGGCTGTCCCAGAAGTCGGCACGCCCCATGCGGGCCTCGAGCAGCTCTAGTTTTTCGCTTTTGAGGGCGACGTCAAAGATACCCCCTTAAGTGATCCAGACGCTGCGCTGCCTCAGTCACTTTGCTTTGTAGTTCTTCTTTAGTCATAAATATGCCTCTTGATGTAAAACCATTAATATAATGCCAAACGCCAGGAAACCAGGCGAGACCTGAAGACAGACAAGGGGGGAGGACACTAAGACACACGAAGCTACACTAAAGGCTAGCTAGTGCAGGGCTTAAAAAAGATCGCTATGCGAGCCAGTACGCATCAGTTCTAAGACCAGGATATTTTTGTGTATGCCATAAATTAGAAGCCAGTCCGGCATGATATGGCATTCTCTGGCTCCCTTGTAATTACCGACAAGCGCATGGTCGCAGTATTCTTTTGGCAAGGGCAAACCGTTGCCAAGCATCTCAATCACTTTGTACAATCTGTCAAGGTCAAGATTACGTTTTTTGACAATCTTGAAATCTTTTTTGAACCGCGATGTGAACTTGACTTCATATTTCATGCATTCAGCGCCTTGATAAGAGCTTGCATATCCCGGTATCCCTTGACTTTAGGGTCATGGGCAATGCGTTCCGCATCGGCGATTGCGGCCAGGGTTTCAGGATTGTGCATAGGGTCTGCGCTCAAGGCAAAGGGGATGGCTCGCTGCTTGGCTATCTGCCGCAAATAAATATTGATGGCGGTAGACAAGTCCATGCCGATCTCATCAAGGCAAGCTTCGACCTCTTTTTTTATTTCTGCATCAATCCGTATGCTAAGGTTGGCAGTGGTCATAATATTGCTCCTTGGTTGAGGTTGTCGTTACAATATAATGCCGGACTATGCACTGTCAATGCTTGCTCGAAAATCCACGGCAATACGGGTAATGGAGCGATTCCCGGATAGAAAGGCACACTAAGGCACACTAAGGGGGGCTAGGATGAGGCAGATTCCGTGAGTTGGCAGAATTTTTGGTATGCCTGCTGCCACTGCTGCGGATTTTGCGGCTCCCAGGTTTCTGTTTGGCTGCTTGCCTTGATGATCTGGCGTCCTTCTTGCAGGGACTTGACTGCGCCTGTGGCCAGGCATTGTCCGAGGATGTTTCCCAGTGCGGTGGCCTCGACGGGGCCGGTGCATACCGGTCGTTGTATGGCGTTGGCGGTGAATTGGTTGAGTATTTTATTCTTGCATCCTCCCCCTACCAGGTGCAGCACTTCGAGCTTGCGCTCCAGGAGTTCTTCGAGTTCGAGCATGGTTTGCTGATAGCGCAGCGCCAGCGATTCGAGGGCGCAGCGCATGATCTGTCCGGGGCTTTCGGGCAGGGGCTGTTTGGTGTTTTTGCAGTATTGTTGTATTCTGGCGGGCATGTCTCCTGGTGCGACAAAGCTGGCGTGATTCGGGTCAATAAAGCTGCGGAAAGGCTCGGCCTGCATGGCGAGCTGGTCCAATTGGTCAAAGCTGTAGCTTTGTCCCTGTCGGAGCCATTCCTGACGGCATTCCTGTATGAGCCAAAGCCCCATGATGTTCTTCAGGAAGCGGATTTTGCCGCCTACGCCGCCTTCGTTGGTGTAGTTGGCCAGTCGGGCCTTTTCATTGATAAGCGGCTGCTCCAGCTCCACCCCCAGCAGGCTCCAAGTGCCGCTGCTGAGATAAGCCCAGGACTGATGGGCGGGAGCCGGCACGGCGGCGACGGCGGAGGCGGTGTCGTGGCTGCCCACCAGGATGAGGGGTATGGGGCCGCACTTGAGTTCTTCCTGTATGGCTGGCGAAAGGGTTCCGGCCATGCTGCATGAGGGCAGGATTTCTGGAAAGAGGCTGCGGGGCAGGCCCAGGGCATCGATAATGCGCCAGCTCCAGTCTTTGCTGCTCGGGTTGTAAAGCTGCGAAGTGGTCGCTATGCTGTATTCGGCACAGGCCTTGCCGCCTAGCATCCAGGTCAGGGCATTGGGTGTGAAAAGCAGCTTGTCGGCGATTTTCAGGGCCTGGTCCTCGTCTCTGATGGAGGCGGCGAGCTGGAAAATACTGTTCAGGCTCATGAACTGTATGCCGGTTTCCTGGTAGACTTCCTTCTGCGGGATGCGCTCGAAGCACCAGGGCATGATATGGTCGGTTCTGGGGTCGCGGTAATGTCTGGCCAGCCCGGCCAGATTCTTGTTTTTATCCAAGAAAAGGTAGTCAACGCCCCATGTGTCTATGGCTATGCCACTCAGCTGGGCACCGCTTTCCAGTGCTTTTTGCAGCCCGGTTTTGAGTTCCTTGAAAAGCCCCAAGGTATTCCAGTAAAGCCCCTCATTGATGGCTAGCGGACCATTTTCAAAACGGTGCAACTCTTGCAGGCTGATCTTGCCGTCTTGCAGAGTGCCCAAAATGGCTCTGCCGCTGGAGGCGCCCAAATCAAATGCCAGGAATTGTTTCATGATCTTCTCCTTTTAACCTAGAACCCATACAAAAATGGGGGCATGGTAGCGCCTCTACGAGGCGCCGGTTTTGATGGCTGCCTGCACCCCAGGCTGAAGCCTGGGGTTAAGCATGGTTTTGCGCCTACGGCGCAAGTAGATACGCTCTTTTATAGTAAATTGTACTAAGGAATAAAACGACTCATTTCTGCGGTACAATTCACCTGATAATTCTGATTTTGCCAGTGGTATTGATCCTGGTTGGTTAATCACAAAAGCAAAATTCTCCTGAAAAACGCAGTTTTTGGAAGAATTTAAAATTTTTTTCCTTGAGAATCTGTCCATTTTGTGCCCCGAAGGGGCAACCTAATAAAGCCCAGGGTAAGCGAGGCTCCGTAGGAGCCGAGCGCCACCCTGGGTAAAAGCCCCCCCGAATCCGGCGCCCTGTAGGGGCGCCACAAACCGTCTTTTGGCGTTATGATCCTTTTGGATGGGGTTAACCTAGGTATTCTAGTTTGCAACTAATGCTTTTGTTTTGCTGGTCTAGCTCGATTAGAGCGAAAGAGCCTTGGAGGCTAAGCGAGCCGGCGCAGCAGAGGCGGGGGCGCTGCAGCAGATATGGCCGGTGTATGTGCCCGGAAAGCATAAGGTCGAATTTGCCCTCCAGCTGTGCCTGAACCAGCTGCTCGGCCTGCCTGAGGCGACGTCGCCAGGAGAGGGCGGCGCCCCTGGCGTCTAAAACGGGAAAATGCTCCAGCAGGAGGCGAAAAGTCTTCTGGCGGGGCAGTGCGAGCAATGCTTGCAGCTTTTGCCATTGTTCCTGCGAATAGGCCGCTGCGGAACGATGCAGCGCGCTGGGCTTGCTGGCGGAGCTGAGGAGCAGCTCGAAGCCGGACTCTGGAAGCAGAAGCGGGAGTTCGTCGAGGTGGAAACGCCCGCGGTTAAGCCGGTAAAAACAGTCCGCCAGCGCTTTTTGGCAATGCGGGTTTTTGACGTAGGCATCGTGGTTGCCGGGCACATAGTAGAAGTTGTCGCCGGCTAATTCGAGTATGGGGGCAAGCAGCTTTTGAGCCAGTGCGAATTCAGCGGCTGAGCCGACGCTGCTAATGTCGCCGCTGCAGATGTAGTAGTCGGCCTGGCAGGCGGCGAAGCGCTCGGCCGCACGCTGTAGCTTGGCGGCGTCTAGACCGTGACGGCGCCGCAGCAGCTGATTGAAGACGCCAAAAAGACGCTTGTCAAAACAAGCCCCCTTGGCCAGGGAAAACAGGCCTAGATGCAAGTCGGAAAAGTGGATGATGCGGATCGGCGAAGACATGTGAAGGGGGAGACCACGAAGGGTCACGAAGGGTCACGAAGGAACACTAAGTAGCTGGGTTTATCTTTTCCGGGCGGTTTGTCAGGCTTGCTTAGAGCTGGTATTCTTTCAATTTGCGCTGCAGTGTGCGGCGGCTGATGCCTAAAAGCTCGGCTGCTTTGGAGCGATTGCCTTCGCATTGTTCCAATGCCTGCAAAATGACGTTTTTCTCATTTGCCTTGATGTCCAGGCTGGCAGTGGCGGTTTCGGCGCTGTCTTTGGTTTTCGGCTTTAGCAGTTGTTCGCCGAGGGCCTGCCTGATTTCAACGGGCACATCATTCAGTGTGAGGCTGCTTCCGCGGGCAAAGACCACCATGCGTTCCACTGCGTTGCGCAGCTCGCGCACATTGCCGGGCCAGTCATAGGAGACCAGCACCTTGATGGCCTCGCTGCTGAAGGCGTTGATCTTCTTGGCGTTGTCCTCGGCGGCGAGCCTCAGATAGTGGTTGAGCAGCGGCTCTATGTCCTCGGGGTGTGCACGCAGAGGGGGCAGATGCAGATTCACCACATTCAGGCGATAATATAGGTCTTCGCGGAAGCTGCCCTCGGCGACCATTTTTTTCAGGTCGCGGTTGGTGGCGGCCAGCAGGCGCACATCTATGTCTATGGGTTTGCTGCCGCCCACTCTTTCCAGCTGCCGGTTCTCGAGCACTCTGAGCAGCTTCACCTGGGTGGCCGGGCTGATTTCGCCGATCTCGTCCAGGAATAGGCTGCCGCGGTCGGCCCTTTCAAAACGTCCTATTTGTCTTTCGGTGGCTCCGGTGAAGGCGCCTTTTTCATGTCCGAAAAGCTCGCTTTCCAGCAGATTTTCGTTAAGTGCTGCGCAATGCACGACGACGAAGGGCTGCTCACGTCGCGGGCTTATCTGATGTATGGCATTGGCAAAGAGCTCTTTGCCGGTGCCGCTTTCGCCGGTGATGAGCACCGTGGTGCGCGCTTGGGCGACCTGCTTGGCCTCGGAGAGCAGCTGCAGCATAAGCGCCGAGTTGCCGATAATGTTTTCCGCGCCGCCCTGCCGCTGAGCCAGCTCCTGGCGCAGATTCTTGTTTTCCAGGCGCATATGCAGGGTTTCCAGGCCGCGCTCGATCATCATCTCCAAGTCGTCCAGGTTGATGGGCTTGCTCAGGTAGTCGTAGGCTCCCTGCTTCATGGCCTCGATGGCGGTTTGCACTGAGCCATAGGCGGTGAGCATGATGATAAGCGGCGCATTTTCCCAGCTGCTGACTTGCCTGGTGAACTCCATGCCGTCCATGCCGGGCATACGCAGGTCGGTGAGCACTATGCTTATATTTTCTTGTTTAAGGATTTGCATGCCGGCTTGGGCGCTTTCGGCCAAGTATATGCAATATCGCTCTTGCAGGGCGGCAGCAAGGCCTTCCCGGGTGTTGCGCTCATCGTCTATGATTAATATTTTTTCTTTTGACATCTTGCCGATTGTGCCCTGGGTTATTTGCTGAGGCGTTTTAAGTCGAGTCGCTTTCCCTCGTGTCTTCGGTGGCGGTGATTTGTCTGACCACTTTTGCCTGCCTGGGCAGGCTGATGGTGAAGCTGGCGCCTTGTCCCTGGCCGGCCTCGACACTCAGCTCGCCGCCGTGTGCTCGAACTATGCGGTCGACGATGACCAGCCCCAGGCCATGCCCTTCACTCTTGGTACTATAATACGGTTCGAGCAGGCGGCTGAGTTCTTGACCGTTCAGGCCTCTGCCGGTGTCGGAGAACTTGATGTGCAGAAAAATGTCGTCCAGGCTGCAGATGATATTGAGCATGCCGCCGTCAGGCATGGCTTGCACGGCATTTTTGATGATATTGAAAAAAGCCTGTGTGAGTTGTACGCTGTCTCCGGCGATGACTGGCAGGCTTTCGGGGAAAGTGAGCTCCACCCGGATGTTTTTGCCTTCGATTTCCGGTCGCATAAAACCTATGGCCTCGCTGAGCAGCTTGCGCAGCTTGACCGGAGCGATCTGTAGCGTGCCGGGGCGGGCGGCGTCCAGGAAGTTCTTTACAATGGCGTCCAGGCGGCTGATCTCCTGTTCCGCGATATCGATAAAGGCGGCCATGTCGCTGGCCTCGATTTTGCCGTCCTGCTGCTGTTTGAGCTTGCGTTTGACGATTTGCAGATGTATGCCCAGGCTATTGAGCGGGTTGCCTATTTCGTGTGCCAGGCTGGCCGCCATTTGCGTGATGAGCTGTATTTTCTGCGTCTCTATGTGCTGCACGCTTTCCTGGCGGGACTCGGTGATGTCGTGGAAGATAATGGTGGCCAGGGGCAGGCCGCGTTTGCGCATATCCGGGCGCTCAGGCACCGGCAGCAGATAGAAGCTGACAAAACGGCGGCGCGGATAAAACAACTCGAGCTCGCGGCGCGAGAAGCGACCCCAGTTTTCCGGCGGAATCTGCAGCAGCTCCTGCCAGTCAAATTGCTTGAAATACTTGCCTATGTATTCGCCCACGGCTTCGGCGCCCATGCCGAACATCTCGAGGGCGGCCTGGTTGACGATGCGCAGCTTAAGCTCGTTGTCAATGACGATAAGCCCTTCGCGGATACTGTTGAAGATACCCTCGAGGAAGCCCTTGTCGCGGATCAGGCGCATCATGTAGACCTGCAGGCTGCTGGGGTCAAGCTGGTCCATGCGCTCGACAAGACGGTCGTATAATGTGCGGTTCTTTTTGTCCATGACGGGGTGGGGGTGGGGTCAGTTATCGGACGAATCGGACGAATCGGTTGAATCGGACGAATCGGACGTATCGGACGAATCGGACGAATCGGACGAATCGGACGTATCGGTTGAATCGGACGAATCGGTTGAATCGGACGTATCGGTTGAATCGGACGTATCGGTTGAATCGGACGAATCGGACGTATCGGAGCTTCTTTTGTGCCGCAGATATTTCCAGGCCCGGTATTTGACTTTTCTTTTGTGTTTTATGTTTGTCAGGGCGGTTTTGCCGCAGAGCCACAAGCCGGCCAGCAACATCAGCCAGGAGAAAGCGTAGACCAGCAGTGCCAACGCGATAAAAACCGGCTTGTCATAGCGCGCGTACAGCGCAACGAAAAGCGCGGCTCCCAAAATGCCTATGGGCACATTGGCGGCGAGCAGAAACAGCCCTAGTTTGCTGCGCCAAGTTTGAAAACTGGCAGCCGGCCAGAACAGCCTTAGCAGCAATACGCAATGATTCGGCTTTGCCGGTTTTTTCATGTCAGACCCGGCTCTGCAAGAGTCCCTGAATCATGCCGAACAGAGCCGGCACGGCGGTTTCAACCCGCATGATGGCCTGCCCTAGGGTAAGCGGCTGACAGCCAATGCGCAAAAGAGCAGCCTCCTCCTCGGAGCTGAAACCGCCCTCCGGCCCCACCCAGAGCGCTAAAGATAAGATAGCCGCCCTCGAGTCATCCAGCAAGCCGGCCGCTTCCTTTTTCAGGCCTGGCACGGCACCGAAGAAGGCGCTTTCCCGGGCCTGCAGCAAGGCATCTTGAAAGCTGACCGGCTCATCGACCAAGGGCAAATACGGGTTGACCGACTGCTTGCAGGCAGCGATGAGGATGCTGAGCCATTTTTCAGCTATGCCCTTGGGCTTGGCGCTGGCATGGCGGCAAAGTATGGGAGTGATGCGCCCGCACTGTAATTCCACTGCCATGCGTAACACCTGCTCGAATGACTTGCCCTGCGGCGGAGCGATATAAAGGCGAAAAGCAGGCTGCGGACGCGGACATAATTGCCGCTGCTGCACTAGGCAGAGAGCATGGCGCACCCTGCCGCCCCTGGCAGAGAGCAGTTGCGCCTCGGCCAGCTGTCCCTTGCCGTCGAGCAAGAGCAAAGCGTCGCCAGGACGCAGGCGCAGCACGCCCAGGGCATGGCGGGACTCACTCTCGGAAAGCTCTACTTGCTCGCCCGGAGCAGGAATCTCAGGGCAGTAAAATCGGCGCAGTTGCATTATTTAGACCCCGTCCAAAAAGCCTTTGAACCACTAAAACACATGAAAGGGGGAGGACACTAAAACACACTAAGACACACAAAGGAACACCAAGGGGAAGCTGGTTAGGCAAGGGGTTTGTGGTCGGCTTGGTTTTGTGTTTTCTACGGTTTCGGCCACTGTATATAAGCCAGCAGCCGGTCTTTTTGCTTTGCCACTGGCAGGTCGTCGAATTCCTGGCAATATTGCTTGAGCAGCTCGTCTTTTTGGTACCAGTCGGCCAGCAGTATGAGATAGAGGTATTCGTCAAAGAGCTCATCGAGCCTGGCGGCGGCGACTCTTTTGCTGCCGCTTAAGTCGTCAACCTGGCGCTGAACATAAAAATGCGCGATTTTGAAGAACTCCTCTTGGCTGAGTTCGCTCCAGGCCAGCTCCATCAGGCCGGGGTTCCGGGTGTTTTTCAGCCTTATTTTCAGGTTTTGTGCATTGCTGAACATGGTGATGCTGCCCTGTAAGCGCCGGCCGTTGGCAAGCAAAAGGCCTCGCTCATCCTCTGGAGCATAGGCGATTTTCTGCATCTTGCTGATCAGATACTCTTTGTAGCTGCCCAGATAGCGGATGCGTTCTTTTTCCGTATCACGGCTTTCGGGCGGCAGCAGTTCCATGTAGGCCTGCACCTGCTCGCGCATGGCTTTGAAATCGTAGTCCTGTGGTCTGGGGCGCATGAGCAGGATATGCGGCGGCAGAGTGAAGCCCGGGACGGGCGGGGTGGCAGCCTCTTCAGTCTTTGCTTCCAGAACTGGTTCTTGCCTGTATTGGTCATCTTGTAGGATATCAGAGGTTTTGTACAGATTCAGCTTGCCGTTTTTCAGTATGCCGGCCTGATGCAGCTTATGCTGCACTCTGCCATCGCGAACCAGCAGCACCGCCGCCAGGCAAAGCGCCAGCAAGATCGACAGCGAGTAGGCTAGCAGCCAGAAGGAGCTACCCTGGCTCGGGGCTTTTTTAGAAGATTTCATGGAAAAAACGTTCGGATGATAGGTTCTGCTTGAATCGGGCGGCTCTGGCTGCTGGTTTATTTGCTTTGCGCCCAGAACCGACTTGCATTTACGCGATGCGGCTCTATATTTTTTGAACCGCTTAAAAGCGCTTATCTGCGTCTCCATCGTCTAGGGGTCTAGGACACCGGGTTTTCATCCCGGCAACAGGGGTTCGAATCCCCTTGGAGATGCCATTATATTTCAGAGGCCCGTCGATGAAAATCGGCGGGCTTTTTTATTTAGGCTAAAAAAAAAGCATGGTTACGCACCATGCTTTTTTTTATTGTATTTGCCTTAGCGTGCCGCCTTGGCCATTTCGACAAACCGCGCAAAGGTCTGCGGGTCTTGCACGGCGAGATCGGCGAGCATCTTGCGGTTGATCTCGACATCGGCTTTTTTAAGGCCGTCGATGAGCCAGCTGTACTTGAATCCGAGGGCGCGGCAGGCGGCGTTGATACGCTGCGTCCACAGGCGACGATACTGGCGTTTTTTCTGTTTGCGACCGATGTAGGCGTGTGCCATGGCGTGGTCGACGGCGACATATGCCTGGCGGATAAGCTTGCTGCGGTTGGCGCGGTATCCCCGTGCCAGCTTCAGTACTCTTTTGCGGCGCAGGCGTGAGGCTGGTGAAGAAGTAACTCTCATTTTATATCTCCTTATAAATCGAACCCGTCGCGAAGTATTGTCTCCGCCGGCTCTGTCTTACTTTATTTTAGGCCATAGGGCAGGCAGATGCGCAAACGACCCTCTTCGGTCTTCTTCAATACCGCGGCTTGGCGCAAACGGCGCTTACGCTTTGCGTTCTTCTTGGTTAAAATGTGCCGGCCACCGGCACGGTTGTAGAGGTACTTGCCGGTGCCGGTTTGCTTGAAGCGCTTGGCAGCGGCTTTCCTAGTCTTCATCTTAGACATCTTCTTCTTCCTGTAGATTGCGAGTTTGTGGATTTGAAGCCAAGTCCCGGCGGCGCAGACATCAGCGCCGCGGTCCCAGGCATCGCAAAAAATGTAAGCGCCTGCTTAATATGCAGAGGCGCTGCGTGAGGGCAAACAAAGGCAATTCGACGCAGCCCGCCAGGGCCGCGCCGAATTGCCCCTTAGTGTGCCTTTGTATAACTTCGTGTCTTCTTCCGGACTGTCTCAGTCCTCGGTCTTTTTCTTGACCGCCTTGCCTTTGTCTTTTCGATGCTGCGGCTTGACTGAGAGCAGTGCGGAGATACTGCGGCCCATGCGTCTGGGCGGCGAGTCCAGGTTGGCGATTTCCTCGGCCTGCTTGAGCATCCGATTCATGACTTCCTGTCCTATTTCCGGGTGTGCCATTTCACGCCCGCGAAAAGTAAGTAAAACTCTTACTTTATCCCCTCTTTTCAGAAAGTCAAGCATTTGTCTGCTTTTGATATTGAAGTCATTGTCATCGATGGTGGGGTGCATCTTGATTTCTTTGACTTTTGGTTGCAGCTGTGCTTTTTTTGCTTCTCTTTGTCTTTTCGCCTCGTCAAACAAGTGTTTGCCGTAGTCCATGATACGACAGACCGACGGATCGGTTTTCGAGGGCAGCTCGACCAGGTCCAGCCCGGCGTCAGCTGCCATGTTAAGTGCGGTTTCGAATGGAAACACGCCAAGTTGTTCATTTGTTTGCGAGAGCAAACGAACTTTTTTACCTCTCAAGAATCTGTCACCTGCTTTAAGCTGACGCACCTGTTGCTACTCCTTTGTTATGCTTAGACTAAGTGAAGGCCCGCGGCATTAGCCGCATTGTCTATCTTTGACCCCGTCCAAAAAATGGGACATAGTAGCGCCTCTACGAGGCGCCGGTTTTG
>JAAZIY010000060.1 GCA_012800625.1 Lentisphaerota bacterium | reverse complement strand
CCAGGTCCTCCATGCGGAAGTAGACATTAGCCAGATTATAATAGACCCGGGCATTTTTCAGCTCACTGTCCTTGAGCACCCTTTCATAGCGCGCCACCGCTTTGCGGCAAAGCTCCGCCGCCCGGGCCGGTTCAGTTTGACCAAGCTCGTTGGCCTCATGAAAAAATGCCTCCGCCTCGCTGCAGAGCAAAAGCGCCTTTTCCCGGCTCAGAGCCACAGCGCCCTCCTCGGCAGCCCATGCTGTAACCGCCAAAAAACCGGCCAACAGTAATATTTTCGCCCTCATAGCGCCCCCTCCAGTTCTTTGATGGCCCGCCTAAGCTGCTCCTGCAAATCCGGCAGCGACGAGGTAGCCGTCCCGGCAAAGCGCCCGGCCTCGCATTCGGCCAGAATCTTCTTGAAGCCCAGGTATGCCTCCTCCGGCAGGCCCCGGGCACTGAGTATATTATGCAGGTCCGAGTAGGTCACGATGCCCGGCTCCAATTGCAAGCGCTCCCGCAGATAGCTCTGCAGAAGCTCAAAGAGTTCCTCAAGAGCCCCCGCCTTCTCCGGTTGCAGCCTGCGCAGAGTCGCCAGCGCTTTGGCTGCCGCCCTGGCCGCCAGCCTGGCGCGCGGATTAGCTTGACGACGCCTGCTCCAGAGAGCGGCGGCGCCCAGCAGTGCCCAGACTCCTGGCGGCAGCAGCAGCCAGGCCAGCGTGACCGGCGAGCCTAGCCAGGCGCTGGCCGTCTGATTGCCGGCGGCCAGCAATGCGGCAGGCTCGTAGTTATGCGCAATACCCACCTCGGAAAGCTGCAGCTCGCGCGCCGCAGGCAGCTCGCTGACCCCTCCACTACCCAGGGCATCCTGCAGGCTCAGCGAACGCAGCGGCAGCACTTTGATGGGAATGGGCTGGCTGCGCGCAAAGTCGTAGGCCCCCTTTTCGGAGTTGAAGTAGGGTATCTCCAAGGCGGGTATCTGGCTTACTTCGGCGCCATTGGCACGTAGCGTGCATTGAAAGAGCTTGCCGCCCTCCTGCACTATGCCAGGCTCCAGCCCGGACACCTTGAAACCCGCCGCCAAAGCCGGCAGGCTCTCCAAAGGCGGAAGCTTAATATGCTCGAGGTATGGCGGACCGCTCAAAAGCAGGCTGAGCACAATGGGATCGCCCACATTCACCTCCCTAGGCTCGGCGCTGACCACCAGGCTGCATTCCCCGACTATGCCGCTAAAGTTGGACGGCTGCCCGGCACTGGGCAAGGCCTTCACGCGAAGCCGCAAAGGCTCCGCCACAACGTTGAGCCTGCGCGTGGCGCGCCGCGAGCCGGAGAAAAAGCTGTCAAAATCGTCAAAGGGCGAACGCCGCCGGTTTTGCTGCTGCTGTTGGCGCGAGGCGCGCTGGTCCTCGATCTCGCAAATAAGGCTGGACTCCGGCAGATTATAGTCACCGGCCTGCAATGCTATAAAAGGCCTCTCGAAAACCAGCACGCTGCAGTTTTTGCCCTGAAAACGCACATTGCTCTGCAGCGCGATCAGCTCCGCACCCTGCTGATTGCTGATGCGCTGATACTGTCGCTGCCGAGCCGGGTTTATCTGCGGCACATAATCCGGAAATGAAAACTCAGGCTGCTGCAAGACCGGCAAATCGAAATTGTAGTTGTATATCTGTCGGTCTATATACCAGCGCCAGGTAAGCATCAATGGCTCGCCTATATAAGCCTCGGACTTGGAAAGCTCAACCTGTAAAACTATGCCCTCTAGCTTCTCTGGCTCGCGCACCGTGATGGCTATGGCCTGCGTGCGCTTGACCTGCCCATTGACCAGTACCTCGACCACAGGAATGTTCAGCTTGCCCAAACGCAGAGGCGTAAGCAGATAGTTGAAGGTGCTGCTAACTGTCACGCTCTGAGTGCGGCGACCGTTGACTATGCTCACCTGGCTGCTGCGGCTATGCTGCGGAGCCTGAGGCACAACCCGAAAACCGGGAAAAGCGGGCAGGCGCGGAGCCGTAGCCTGATGCTCAGAGTCAACTTGTATCTGAAATAAAAATGCCTCATTCAGATAAGCGTCCTGGGTCTCAACACCAAAACGCAGCTCCTGTGCAGACAACAGCAAAGAGCAAAACAATAAAATCAAATGTAAATGAATTAAACGCATCTCGAAAATAATTGTCTTCCGCCTTAGTGTGTCTTCGTGCCTCTTCGTGTCTCTTCGTGTCCTCCCCCTTCGTGTCCCTTCGTGCCCCTTTGTGTCTCTTCGTGTCCTCCCCCTTCGTGTGCCTTCGTATCCAATTACCAATCTTTGTCCACCGGTTTTAGCTCGGTCTGCCTTTTAATTTGTCGCAGACGTTGATTCTTCAGCTCCTCGTCAATAATGTCCTGCGGCTCCTCGCTAAGCTCGAACTGCTGCTGTTCTTCATCCTGCTCATCCCCCTGACTAGGCTGCTCCTGCTCTTTTTCTTGCTCTTCATCAGCCTCCTCCCCCTGCTGCTGCTCTTGCTGCTGCTG
>JAAZIY010000007.1 GCA_012800625.1 Lentisphaerota bacterium | reverse complement strand
TTTTTTTTAAGCAGGCCGCTTTGTTTGAAAAGGCTGATTTGCTCTGGGTTCAGTCCCAATTCGGCCTTTAGGTCGGCGCCCATTTTCTCGTAGTCCTGCTCGAAATGCTGTTTTTCCGGAAATGTATTGGTGATAAAGAGTATGACTGCGGCGGCCAGGATAACGGTACCGGCCTTTTGCAGGTATTGCAGGCTGCGGTCCCACATATTGAGAAATATGCTTTTGACCGTGGGCAGGCGGTACGGCGGCAGCTCCATTAGATATACCTCCTGGTCTCCCTTAAACAGGGTCTGCTTCATGACCCAGGCGGCACACATGGCAAAAAACACGCCGATCAGATAGATGGTCAACATCACGGAGGCCTGTCTGGCCGCCGGGAAGAAAGCCGGTATGATCAGGGCGTAGATAGGCAGCCTGGCGCTGCAGCTCATCAGCGGCAGAACCAGGATGGTGGTGATGCGGTCCTTCTCCGACTCGATGCAGCGCGTGGCCATGATGGCGGGCACGGTGCAGCCGAATCCCAGCACCAGGGGCACAAAGCTCTTGCCGTGCAGGCCGAATCTGCGCATAATGCCGTCCGTGACAAAGGCGGCCCTGGCCATGTAGCCGCTGTCTTCGAGGAATGAGATACCCAGGAAGAGCAGTGTGATATTGGGCAGGAAGACGATGACCTCGCCGACACCGCCAATCACGCCGTCAATAAGCAGGGACTTCATAAAGGGCAGGAAAGTCTCCGGCCATAGCCTGCCCAGCAGGAAGCAGAGCTTGGCCATGCTGAACTCGATGGCCTCCATCAGCGGTTCGGCACAGCGGAAGGTAAGCCAGAAGGTGACATAGAGGATAAGCAGAAATATGGGCAGACCCAGGATTTTGTTGGTGACCACGCTGTCTATGCGGTCGGAGACTTCCCAGCGTTTGACTCGGCTAGTAGTGATGCTGCGGCGGCAGGCTCCGGAGATCAGGGCGTAACGGCAGTCGGCCATAAAGGTCTCCGGCAAGAGCAGGTTGCGGCTGTCCAGCTTGGCTAGCTCTTCCTCGACTGTGGGCAGAAACTGTTGCAATTCCGGCATTTGCATGGCGGAGACGTCTCTCTCCAACAGCTTAATGGCGAAGAACCTGGCCGGCACATGGCTGTAGGCCTCCGGATGCCTGTCGGCGATAAGGGCTGAGACCGTGCCTATGGCCTCGTCTATCTTCTGGTTGTAGCAGAATCTGGCGGTGACCGGGCTGGTTTTCCGCGGTTCCTGCAATAGCCGGGGCAGCTGTTTTTTCAGCTCCGTGATGCCGCTTTGCCTGGTGCCTATGGTTTTGACTATCTTGGCGCCAAAGGTTTTTTCCAGCTCGGCGTAATTAAACGAGAGGCCTTTTTTCTCGGCCTCGTCGCTCATATTGAAGGCAATGAGCATGGGTATGTCCAGCTCGGCCAGCTGTGTGGTCAGATAGAGGTTACGCTGCGGTATGGTCGAGTCCACCACGTTGATGATCAGGTCCACGTTCGGGGAGATCAATTCCTGGAAGGCGACTCTTTCTTCCGGCGAGGTTGAGGAGAGGCTGTATATGCCCGGCAGGTCGATTAGCTCGATGTGCAGGCCGTCCAGCTCGAGGCTGCCGGCTTTGCGCTCGACGGTGACCCCAGGGTAGTTTCCGACATGCTGGCGCGTGCCGGTGAGCTGGTTGAAAATGCTGGTTTTGCCACAGTTGGGGTTGCCAGCCAAAGCCACTGTGAATGACTTTTTCATGGGTATACCTGGTGTTTTGGTTGAGAAAAAGCGCAGGCGGGAGAAGACGTAAAGTCAGACAAAGCCACACTCATGCTGGCCTGCGCCACATGGCGAAATGAATAATATAGCGCCTGGCATAAAAAAAGTTAGACGCGGCTAACATTTTTTTTTTGGACACGAAGACACACAAAGGCACACTAAGGCAGCGCCAGTGGCCGTTGTCAGAATCAGTGGTAAAAAGCTTTATCGACATTATATTATTTTTTTATTTATTTCACTGCGTTAGGGGATCGAATTAATGGAATTTGGCGCGACTCTGGTTATTTTGGCGGCTGCGATTTTAGCCTGTCTTTTATCCAGTAAGATATCCACTTGGCTGAATATGCCTACGCTTTTGTTTTTTCTTGGCGTAGGCATGCTTTTCGGCTCTGAGGGCATAGGCAGACTAAGCTTTGACAATGCTGATCTTGCCAACCGCATCGGCTCGGTTGCGATGGCCTTTATTCTTTTTTCGGGTGGTTTTGACACGCGCTGGAAATCGGTGCGTCCGGTATTGCTGAGCAGCGGCATTTTGGCCAGTCTGGGTGTTTTTCTCACCGCCTTGTTTGTCGGTTTGTTTTGTTATTACGCCATGCGTCTTCTGGTTCCCGGCATTACGGTTTCCTTCGCCTGGTGTTTTTTGCTCGGCTCGATCATTTCCTCGACGGATGCTGCCGCGGTCTTCGCCATTTTGCGTTCTCACCGTGTCAGCCTGCGCGGGCAATTGCAGCCACTGCTCGAGTTCGAGTCTGGCAGTAATGATCCGATGGCGGCATTTTTGACCATATTCATGGTTCAAACCGTGCTTGCCGAGAGCAGCGGGGCCGGGGCTTTGCCCAGTTGGCACTATCTCAGCATCATCCCCTGGTTTTTCATTAAGATGAGCCTTGGCATCATCGGGGGCTTGGCCTTTGGCCGTGCCGCGGTATGGCTTTACAACCAGATTGACTTTGAGTATGACGGTCTTTACTATGTGCTTGCCTTTGTCAGCGTGGTGCTTACTTATGCCGGCATCGAGCTGATTGGCGGCAATGGCTTTATGGCGGTGTATGTGTGCGGCATGGTAATGGGCAATGGCAAATTCATCTACCACAATGGCATAGGTAAGTTTTCCGATGGTTTTGCCTGGCTTATGCAAGTGGTGCTTTTCGGCATGCTGGGGCTGTTGTCGTCGCCGCGGCAAATATGGGAGGTGAAATGGATAGGGCTGGCGGTGGCGGCATTTTTGATGCTGCTGGCGCGTCCGGCAACGATTTTCATTTGCCTGCTGGGCAGCAAGTTCAAGCTTGCCGAGCGCACGCTGATCTCCTGGGTGGGTCTGCGCGGCGGCGCGCCGATTATGCTGGCTACCTTCCCCTTGATGAATCGCATCAGCAACGACAGCCTGATGTTTCATATCGTTTTCTTTATCGTTATTAGCTCGGTGGCCATACAAGGAATGAGCATCATGACCCTGGCGCGCTTTCTGCACCTGGACCTGCCTTTGCGTAAAACCCCGCGCGTGCCGCTCTCATTCGAAAATACCGGCACCATGGACGCCAGCAGCAGGCAATTCGTCTGCGATGAAAGAGCAGACCGCAAAACCCTGGCCGAACTGGGTCTGCCACCTGGCGCACTGGTGATGCTTATCCGACGGGAAGGCAGCTTCCTTATCCCGCAGGGCAATACCATCCTGCAAAAAGGGGACTGCCTGATGATTATGGGAGCGGACAAGGCGCTGGAACAAAGCGCCCTGCTGTTGCAGGAAAAAGAAGGCTGACGAGCGGGAACACGAAGGGGCTTAGTGTGACTTAGTGTCCAAATGTAGGCAAGCATCATGGGTATCTTTGCTGGCAGTATAGACTTGCGTTCTTCCAGGGCGGAGGACTGCCGGGTCAGCGGCGGGGAACAGGCCAGCGCGGGAGGGGTGCAGCTTTTTATCGCGGCGGACCTGCAACAGCGTGACTGTGGCGCCGAAGAGCTGCTCAAAGCCTACCTGAAACTGGGCACCGGCGCATTCAATAAGCTGAGCGGCGCATTTTGTTTTGCCCTCTGGGAGGCGGAAAAGCAACGCCTGCTGCTAGGCTCGGACCACTGTGGTCAAAAAAAACTGTATTATCGGCAGGACAAGGAAGGCAGAGTACATTTTTCCGAGAGCCTGGCGGCGCTGAAAAACGGCCCCGGCTTTGTGCCGGAGATAGACTTTCAGTCCCTGGCCGACTACTTCGCCCTGGGCTATATCGCTGCGCCGCGGACTATATACACGCAGCTGCGACTGCTGCCGCCAGCCAGCATAGTGAGCTTCAAAGCCGGAGAAGAACCGCGCAAACAAATATATTGGCGGGCGCAATTTCTGCCCAAGCTTAAAATCTCCTTTGCCGAAGCAGCAGAGGAATGCCGGCGCCTACTGACGCAAAGCATACAAAACTGCCTGGCTGGACACGAACGAGCGACTTTTTTGCTGTCTGGCGGCATTGATTCGAGCCTGATACTGGCTCTGGGCAAAGACCAGCTTGCAGAACCCGCCCTGGCGCTCTCTATCGCTTTCAGCGACCCGCTGTATGATGAAAGCGCTCTGGCGGCGCAGACCGCGGCCTGGCTACAGGTGCGACACCAGCTGCGCTGCTTCGAGCCGGAAGACCTGCGGCTTTTGCCCGGCCTGCTGCAAGCCGGCGGACAGCCCTTTGCCGACTCCTCCCTGCTGCCCAGCAGGCTGGCCTTGCTGCAAGCCGAACAACAGGCCGACTTGGTGCTCAGCGGCGAGGGCGGCGACGAGCTGTTCTGCGGCTATAGAAGGCTGCAGTTTCTGCTTTGGCGTTTTTGCTGCGCCGGGCTGCCGGCCCAGGCGCTGGGCTTTTTGTCCCGGCTCCTGCTGGGCTGGCTGCCCGAGGCCGGGGAACAACGCGGGCGCTGGGCGAGCTTTCGCCGTGCCGCCAGCGCCCTGAGCCGCCCTGCCCTGCCGGCCTACGCCGGCTTCCAAGAGCTGTTTTCCGCAGAGATGCGCCAGGAACTGCTTTTGGGACGTGAACACGAGGACTATCTTCTGACCTGGCAGGAAATACTTGAAGCGAATTGCGGCAGCGAGGCCCTGGAACGGTTTGACGCATTGGAGTTGGGGGTTTATCTTCCTCAAGACTGCCTGCAAAAGCTGGCTCTGGCTAAACAGGGACTGAGTCTACAGGTCCGCTGCCCCATGCTGGAGCGCGAGCTGCTCGAGTTCGCCCTGCGCCTGCCGCGACAGTATAAAATCAGCTTTTTCGAGCGCAAACGCCCCCTGCGCGCAATAGCAAAAAAGCTGCTGCCGCCAGAGCTGCTGCGCCAAAACAAACGCGGCTTCGGACTGCCTATGCGTAGCTGGCTGAGAACCGAGCTGGCCGACGAAGTCAGGGAGCTGCACGAGAGCCTGCCGGCATGGGACAAGCAGGGATACCTAAACCAGGAGTACCTGCGCAGGCTCTGCCAGGAACACCTGCAAGGACAAAAAGACCATGGCGCCAGACTGTGGAGCATACACTGCCTGAAAACCTGGTTGCAAGAATAAGCATTAGTGTGACTTAGTGTGTCTTCGTGTGTCTTAGTGTGTCTTAGTGTCCAAAAACCCCATTATATTAGAACCCGAAAAACTGAAATTTCGAGGATACCGATGAGCGACTCCACCCCTTCCGGCCTAAACGGCCCTGCCCTGCTAGACCTTTATTACCACGATGTGCGCAGCCACCTGCTGGAGGCGGCAGCCGCCTTCGACCGCTTCGAGCGGGCCGGCCTGGACCCGGCCAGCGAGCCGCGCCTGCGAAAGCTGCGCGAGACCGCCGCCATAGTCTGTGATCTCAAACCCGAGCGCGCCAAACGCTTTCTCGAGGCGCTTTCTTATGACTGATGTAAGCCGCAATACCTTCCACGACCCGGAATACTATATGCGCCAGGCTCTGCGTCAGGCGCAGGAGGCCGCCTCTCGGGGAGAGGTGCCCGTAGGCGCAGTGGTGGTGTGGAACCAGAGGATCATTGCCCGGGCCTATAATCAGGTGGAGCAGCTCAAGGACGGCACGGCTCACGCCGAAATGATAGCCTTGACGCAGGCCTGTGCCGCAGTCGGCGACTGGCGTCTGAACGAATGCAGCCTGTATGTCAGCAAGGAGCCTTGCGCCATGTGTGCCGGCGCCATGGTCAACTGCCGCCTGGGCAAACTGGTTTTCGGCTGTGCCGACCCGCGCATGGGGGCGGCCGGCGGCGCGCTGGACATCACCGGCTTTGCCGGCATGCTGCACCGCGTGCCGGTCGAATCGGGGCTGCTGGCTCAGGAATGCGCTGAAATCCTGCAGGACTTCTTCCGTCAGCGACGCCAGTGAAGCCAGCGTGCGCTGTTGCCAAAGGGCTGCTGACTACAATCGAGGAGAAACCCCATGTCTAGAGTTTTAAGCAACGAGTTGAGCTGGTCGGTGTCTCGCTGGCAGCAGTTTTTGTATTGTCAGCGTGCCTACTACTACAATTATTATGGTTCCTGGGGCGGCTGGGACTACAATGCGCCCGAGCGCGCCAGGCAGCTTTATGTGCTGAAGAACGTCAAATCGCTGCTTATGTGGGCCGGCAGCATCGTGCACGAGCTTATCCAGGAAGCGCTCGAAGAGTTCACCCGCAGCCGGCAGCCGCCCAAGACCGCCGAGCTGCAGGAGAAGGCGCGCTTGAAATTGCGTCAGGGCTGGATAGAAAGCGTCAGCCGGGAATGGCTGAAGTATCCTAAGAAAACCAACCTGTTCGAACTCTACTACGGCGACGGTAAATCCCTGCCTAAAGAGCAGACCGACTACGTGCGCGAGCGCGTGTATAACAGCCTCGAGGCCTTTGCCAACTCCGGCTTTGTCGCCGATATACTGCAAGTGCCGTATCTGCAATGGAAAAGCATAGACCGGCTGGACAGCTTCCAGCTCAACGGCTGCAAAGTCTGGGGCGCCATCGATTTCGCCTATATAGACAATGGCGGCAAACTGCATATCGTCGATTGGAAGACCGGCGGCGAAAACCCGGCCTCGCTGCGCTTGCAGCTGGCCTGCTACGCCTTAATGGCAATGGATAAGTGGCAGCTGCCGCTGGAAGACATAGAGCTGCACGGGGTCTTCCTGAATGACGGCGGCAGAAAAAGCGACTACCCCATGAATGCGGAGTCCCTGGTCGCCATTAAAGACCAGATACTAGGCAGTATCGAGACCCTGAAAAGAAAATTGCGCGACCCGGAAAAGAATCTGGCCGAGGAGGATGACTTCGAGTTCAGCGGCTACCCGCAAAACTGTCAAAGCTGTAATTTCCGCGCCGCCTGTCCCTGTGTCACTGGCGAAGGAAGCTAAAAGCCGGCTGTTAGCACACGAAGTCGCACGAAGCCACACGAAGCCACACAATTTGGAGGATATCATGTCATCTACATTCAGCATTCGCAAGATGCAGTCTTCCGACCGCATTGCGGTCGCCGGTCTTATCTGTCTTTCCACCAGTGCCTGGTATGAGAGCCATTTTGGGCTGCGTCGTTTCATTGGCGGCCCGCGCACCACTGAGGTCTACTATGATGTCTATCACAGTCTGCCGGGCAGTTCCGGCATCGTTGCCATTGACGATTATTCCGAGACTGTGGTTGGCTCCTGCTTTCTGCATGTGCGCCCCACCCATGTCGCCCTGGGCATTATGAATGTGCACCCCAGCTATGCCGGCAAGGGCATAGCCTCCGCCATGCTGAAGGACATCATAGAGACCGCAGAGCTGCTGAAGAAGCCGCTGCACCTGGTATCCAGCGCCATGAACCTGGACTCCTTCTCGCTGTATAACCGGGCTGGCTTCACGCCCTACTGCCTGTATCAGGACATGCGTTTCCAGGTGCCCGAGGAGGGTTACAGCGCAAGCCTGCCGGAAGCGGCGCAGGTGCGTGCGGCTCAAGCCGGCGATTTGCAGGGCATCTTCGAGCTGGAGCGACGCATTACCGGTCTGGAGCGTGCTCAGGACTACAAGCATTTCATCGAGAATCCGGAGCGTATCTGGTCGGTTAGCGTGCTTGAGAACCCGAACGGCAAGGGTTTGGCCGGCGTGCTCTGCTCGGTTTGCTGCGAGGCCACGCATATTATAGGGCCGGGTTGCGCAGTAGACGCTGGAGCCGCCAAGGCCTTGTTGCTGACTCAGTTGAATCAGTATCCAGGGCGCAGTCCCATCGTGCTGATACCCTGCGAGTGCAGAGAGCTGCGCGATTTCGCCTATGCCCTGGGCGGCAAGAACGTAGAAATACACTTTGCCCAAAGCCGCGGCGAAATACCCCAGTTCAAAGGGCTTACCTTTCCTACTTTTCTGCCGGAAACACTCTGAAAAAACTTGCTGTCCTTAGTGCGTCTTAGTGCGCCTTCGTGCGCCTTCGTGTCCTCCCCCCCTCGTGTCCAAAACCCTCTATTTTCGCAGTATGGTAATGCTACAAGCGGCATTGTTTTTGCCATAGTCCAGGAGTGATCATGAGCGACAAGAATGTGGAGATTTGTCAACACGGAATCATTTGCAGCATGCCCAGCGAGCGCTTCGGCTACTTTGGCTGGCCAAGCATAGCCCGGCAGAGCGATGGCACTATTGTGGTGGCGGCCTCAGGCTTGCGCTTTGCTCATGTCTGTCCCTGGGGCAAAAGCGTGTTGTTTCGCAGCCATGATGAGGGGCTGACCTGGTCCAATGCAGAGGTGGTAAATAACACTGCCCTGGATGACCGCGACACTGGAATAGTCAGCTTGGCACAAAACCGACTGGCCCTGACCTGGTTTAGCTCGGACACAGACAAGTATAGAGATAGTCTAAAAAAATCTCTGAACAGCCAGGATATGCAGATTATCGAGCGAATCCTGGATGCTTGGACTGATGCTACCAGGGAAGGCTACAATGGCTCCTGGATTAGAGTCAGCGAAGATGGTCACTACTGGGGGGAGCCGCGGCCGGCACCGGTGAATGCTCCGCATGGTTTTATCGTCCTGGTTGATGGTTCCTGGCTCTATCTGGGCAAGGCTTGGCAGTTGCAGCCAGGCGGGCGCATGCCGTCAAGCGAGCAGCCCATTCAGGCGGCCCGTTCGCAGGACGAAGGCAGAACCTGGTCACTGCTTGGAGCAGTGCCATTGCCGCCTGACATGCATTATGAAGACTGCCATGAACCGCACGCAGTACAACTGCCCGATGGCAGCCTGCTGGGCTTTATAAGGCATCACAAGCCATTTCAAATATTGCTCAGCCGCTCCTTGAATGGCGGGACTAGCTGGACGGAGGCAAAGGCCTGCGGGGTTCTAGGCTCGCCCCCGCATGCCATATTGCATTCATCCGGAGCGATCATCTGTGTCTATGGCTATAGGCTGGAGCCTTACGGGCAGCGCGTCATGATTAGCCATGACTATGGCAAAAGCTGGCAAAAAGATATTGTGCTCAGAGATGACGGGCCGGACCACGACTTGGGCTATCCGGCCTCGGTGGAACTGGCCAATGGCGACATTCTAACTATATATTATCAAAAATTGCAGAAGGAGCATAAGAACTGCGCCCTACTCTACACGCGCTGGCGGCTGACAGAGAGCTGAAGCAGTGGCAAGGGGTGGTTCGCCGCCATGTCTCAGAAAGCGCAGCACAAGACGGTGTGCCCTGGTGGTAGGCTCCCCCTTAGTGTGTCTTCGTGCGCCTTCGTGTCCCTTCGTGTCCCTTCGTGTCCCTTCGTGTCCCTTCGTGTCCCTTCGTGTCCTCCCCCCCTTCGTGTCCAAAAAAGCTTATTTCAGTCCGCGCTCATAATTAAACAGGAAGGGATTTTCGCCTGGGCTTCTCAGGTCTCCATCCGGGTCGTCACTGCCTTGCAGGTCCAGCAGCAGGTGCGTCACTTTCACCCGGGGATTATGCAGCGCACGCCAGTCGAATGGTTTTCTGGCGCGCAGCACGGTCATGCCGCCTTCGAGCCTGGGCAGCAGCTCTATGTCACGGGCGTCGCGCAGAAACTCGGCCTGTCCCGGCGCAAAGCCCTCGGGCAGGCGCACGCGGCTGCGCATCAGGGCCGGCCTGGCAAAAACCGTCAATGCCAGCGCCGTGCTGGCCTCCGCACAGAGTTGTTCGAGCTGCTCCCGGTCTATCTCGCAGGATATGCTGCTGCTGCGCATGCCGCATTCTTGCAGGAAGCGGGCCGCATTGGCATTCAACACTGCCAGCCCCGGGCCGCCTTCCAGCGGCAGCCCGCGTCCGCTGGCCAGCTGCCAGCCGTCCCAGGAATTAAGCTCCACTGCCAGGCCGGCCTGTTCGGCATAATCAAGCACAAGCTCGCAGAGCGGCAGCTGAGCCTCGTAAAACTGCGCCGGCAAAGCCAAGACCGAGAGCGCCGGTCCCAGTTCGGACAGAGCGGCAAGCTGAGAGCGCATGGCCTCTGTGGTTGAAAGCAGTTCGCAGGCGTAAATCAGCTCATAGTCCAGGGCGTTCCGGCTCTGTTTACGCAGCCATTCCAGCTCTGCGCGTCCCACACGCAGGCGTCTGGGGCGCATTCCCAGGGTCTGTCGGTTAGCCGGGTGCGGCTTGTGGCTAGCCAGCAGGAAGGACTCCAGCTTCTCAGGCAATTTGACCCGCACCTGCCCCTCGGCCTGCTTGTTGGCCAGCCGGCAAAAGCGGTTCATGCTCTCCTGCAGCGTTTTCAGACAACGCCGCGGCAGCAGCTTGCTCTGTAGTTCCGGCGCGCACTGCAGGCGCCATTTCAGGCCGCCTGGCGCCTGGCGCAGCAGCTCGGCGTGCAGCTCTTCTATGCTCATGGCACGCCTGGCCGAGGCAATGCGTTGTCTGGCAATGCGCTCACTGCCCCGATGTCCGCGCCAGCTAAAATCCCAAATAAGGGCGCCGTCGGCCTCGAACCGCAAAGCGATGCTGGCCTGACGCGAGGCTGTCGGCACAGAGTCCGTCTGCGCCTGCAGCCGCCGGCGCGGCCTGCCGGACTCGCCGCTGATGTCGTTCAGCTTGCCGGCAAAAAAAGCCTGGCTCAGGGGTCTTCCGCTGTAGTCGCCCAGCTGTTCGGCTTCCTCTCTAAGCTCGGCGGCGCTGCGCTGCTGGCGCTTGGCGGCCTGAAAAAGCCTCAGGGCCTGGGCCACCCAGTCCGCCGACTTTAAGCGTCCCTCTATTTTCAGGGCTTTGACGCCGCAGTCGGCCAGTTCCGGCAGACATTCCACCAGGCTCAAATCATACATGGAGAAGATGCGCGCGCCTTCGCCCTCTGGCCTCTGCCAGGGCACGCGACACGGGCTGCTGCAGGCGCCGCGGTTGCCGCTGCGACCGCCGCCCCAGCTAGAGAGCAGGCAGCGCCCTGAGACGCTGAAACAAAGTGCACCCTGCACAAAGACCTCGCATGCTATGCCCGGCAGCGCTGCGGCTGCTCTTATCTCCTCCCGGCTCAATTCCCTGGCCAGCACCACTCTTTGCAGCCCCAGGCGTTTGGCGGCCTGCATGCCGGCGCTGCTGCTAATCCCGGCCTGTGTGCTGAAATGAAAATCCAAATCGGGAAAAAAAGCGCGCAGTTGCAGCAGAGCGGCGTCGCGCACTATCACCGCATCCACGCCGGACTCGGCGGCCAGTTGCAGCGAACGTGCCGCCAAACCCAATTCGCGCTGAGTCAGCTCGGTATTCAGCGTCAGGTATGCCAGCACGCCATGCTTATGCAGCAGCGCCACGGTCTCGGCCAGCTCTTCGGGAGCAAAATTCTCCGCTCCCTGTCTTGCATTCAGCCGTTTCAGGCCAAAATATATCGCCTCGGCGCCGGCCTCGATACCGGCCTCCAGTTCCGCCCTGCCGCCGGCAGGAGCCATGATCTCCAATTGTGTCAGCCTTGTCATGCTAGCCCATTACTCAATAAGCGGTAAAACCTTAAACATAATTCCCTTCGGCAAGCTTGCCAAAAACTCTAGAATGCAATAAACCAGGTTCAAAAAGCTGATTGCGCACCCAGTTGCACAGCGTCGCAAAGGTCGCACTAGAGGCCCAGTTTTTGGGCTACGCCATAGTCGTTGGCGTCGAGTATTTTTTTATCGATTTTTTGCCAGACTTGATTAGCGACGCCCCATTTATTCAAGGCTGCGGCAATATGTATGCGATACAGCAAGTCATAGCGCCTGGTGTTATTGGTGAGATGCATGGCGGTTTCCAGATGCCAGGCTTGGTCTTCAGCGCGCCGCCGCAATATTTCGGCGATTTCAGGTCTTTTTTGCGGGCAGGCTTCGGCTATGCGTATGAGTGCGCAGAATGCATAGCTGTGATATTGGAATTTCTGCTCCAGGTCTTCCTGAAACAAGCATTCCGCCAAGAGTTGTATGGCTTCGCTGTCATGCATTTTTCCCAGGAGATAAGCCGCCGCATAGCCTCTCTGATGATTTTCCTTGCGGCTGGTTTTAGGTAGGAAGGGGTCTCTTTCTCGCAGGCATTCGCGTAATTCCGGCAGGGCGGCCTGATTGCCTCCCAGCGCCAGTGCGAAAGCGGCATGTCGGCGCAGGTTCAGGTTTTGCTCTCCTTGTTTTTGCAGGCAATTTATGAGCATCGCATGCCATTGTTGCTGCTGTGCCACCCAGATGGCTTTTCCGGGGGCCTCGCTGTTCAAGCCTGCCAATATTTCTTCTTCCGTCATTACTTTGAAGCTATCGTTATGGCTTAGCGGCACCGGGCTTTGGGTTGGCGATTCATTCTGCAGCCATGCAAAGGGGATTTCATGTGGTTCCCGGCCATGTTTTTTTGCCAATGCGGCCAATATTCCGGCGCATTCTCCCAGTCTTCCCATGCCTGCATTCATGCGCACGGCGTGTCCCAGGTCATGGTCCACATCCAGGTGTCTGCCGGCGAGGATCAGGCCTTCGATCCCCTCGGGCAGTATAGCTCCCAGGGGCACGGGGATAACGATTTCGGCTCCCCACAGTGAAGCGGCGATGATCCAGTCCTGATAATTTTCACTTTCCAGGGCGAAGTCTTTGGCGTGGCTATCCAGGTTGGAGTAGACATAGTCTATGCTTTGTTGGTCATTAAAGCCTGCGGGGCTTCTAAAGTCTGCCATGCTGACGCTTTGTCGGCCGATGATGTGTCTTCCCTCCCTGACTCCGAGCAGGTCTGCCGGCACCAAGATACGGCGGTCCAATTTGCTGTAGTCTTCATACAGGTGTATTTCCGGGCATTTTTGCAATATCTGGCTCAGCTCTGGCGGGCTTCCCTGGTCCACACAGCCGGCGTCAAAATTCCAGCAGATAACATTTTGTCCTGCGAAGGCTGCCATTGAGTATGTAAAAGGCTGGAACTGCTGGTCACTCTTGCGTCCGCAGCGGTTTTTCAGTCCTGCCATACTGGTCAGTTCCGCCTCTGCGGTAGCATCAATGACCACATTGGCTTGGCATTGGTAGCTTTGTTCATTTTCCAGCCATTTCAGGCCCTTGACTTTTTTATTTTCCAGCAGCAGGCCAGTCACGTTGGCGCCATAGCGGATTTCCACTCCGAGTTCGAGCATTTTTTCTTCGAGATAGAGCTTTCTATTTTCGATTTGACCAGCTCCGAAGTATTCATCCTGGCATCGTTGTTGTATTTCCTCGGCATTTTTTTTGCATAGCGCTGTAGGTTTTTGTATATAGAATCCGGGAATAAATCCTCCGCTTTGGGTACCGCCGGCATAGGTATTTCGTTCCAGCACCAGACAGCTCAGGCCGCGTTTTGCTGCTGCGATAGCGGCGCAGCTGCCGGCTGTTCCCAGTCCGGCCACGATCAAGTCGTAGTGCGTTTTGCTTGTGTTGCTTGGCGGCGCTGTTTTCGGCGCGGCCAGTCTCTGTCCCCGCAGTCCGGCTTCCAGTGCCTCGAATGGGTTATTGAATTCCGAGCGGAAGTATCTTGCTGCACAGAGTAGCAGCCTGGCTTTTTTCAGTGCTGGCTGTCTTTGTTGCCATGCCAGCTTTATTTTTTGTCTGGCGTTCTGCCAGCTGCACTGCTCATCCAGCGGCAGGCTGATGTAGGCCTCGCCCTGCAAGGCGCCATGCCACAAGTGTAATTCGCCGTATGCTCCTTCGGGGACTGGTTCATCAAGCTGCAGCGCCGCATGAAGGCTGGCTTTGCCCCTAGGGCGGGCATCGATTATTTCATCAGCAAACAGCTCAAAGCAACCTTTTGAGTTTTGCAGCAGCAGCTTGTTTTTTTCCACGGCGCAAATTTGCGTAAAGAGCATGATATTGAGCTGCTCTGCGTTGATCAGCTTGCTGAAAACCGGCAGCAGTGCGCCTGGGTGCAGCCGCCCCTCCTTCAACGCCTTGCGCTGCTGTAACTCGTCATAAAGACGCCTGGTCAAAGGATGCCAGGCAGGGTCTTTTTTTCCCGGACAGCCATTAGCAGCGAAGCTGAAGACAAAATCTGCGCCTATGCAAAGCTCCGGCTCCACCAGCAGACAGTTTTCCCGATTGATAGCCAGACCGCAGGCGTAAAATCCGGCCCCCAAGATGATGCTCTTATAATGACGTTGCGTATACATAAGGAATCTCTACTGCTTGTTGTGCGAAGGCTGACTGACAAAAAACCCGAGTTTTGCTGACCAATGAATGGCATTTCAAAACAAGGGCGGATCGGACGAATCGGACGAATCGGACGAATCGGACGAATCGGACGAATCGGACGAATCGGGGGCATCGGACGAATCGGACGAATCGGACGAATCGGACGAATCGGACGAATCAGGCGAATCGGACGAATCAGGCGAATCGGACGAATCGGACGAATCAGGCGAATCGGACGAATCGGGGGCATCGGACGAATCGGACGAATCGGACGAATCGGACGAATCGGACGGATCGGTCTAGGGTCGCAGAGGGCACTATGGCAGCTCTGGTATGACAATACGCTGTCCGATGCGCAGCTGGTTCGGATTTTTTTCCAGCTCTGGGTTTGCCATGAGTATTTGGCGCAGTTGTGCTGGCGTGCTTTTGCCGTAGTAGCGTTGTGCGATCTTGCTCAGGGTATCTCCGGCTGCCACCTGATGGCTGCGCAGCATGGCCGGCGGCGGGGGCGCATTGCTGGCAGCCGTCTTAGTTGCAGTGACGGCAAGCGGGGCTTTTCCTTTTTCCAGCAGCATATCGCGCAGTGCGAAGTTTTCGCGGTTGAGCCTGCTGATCCATTGCCTGAGCTGCTGATTGCTTTCTTCCAACAGTCTGATTTTTATGTCCTTATCGCTTGCCGCTGCCGGTTCCAGGCGCTGCTGCAAGCTGGCATAGTAGTTCTGTTCCTGGTATTGCAGCCAGAGCCTGACCTCGTCCTGCCTGTCGTCGTCGGCAGCGCAGTGGTTCAGAAAGCCCTGCAGATGCCAGATTAGCAGGGGGCTGTTTTTATCCTCCAGGTCCAGGCTTTTGGCCAGATGATAGTGGGCCTCGGCCACATTTCGGCCTTCAAGCAGTGCCTTATGCCAATCGAGCAGTGCGCGCGGACTGCTGTCGGCTGCACGGCGATCACAAGAAACAAACAAAAACAAGGACAGAAGAATAAATATGAGGCCTGGGCGCATAGAGCACTCCGGTTCGCGAATAAAAGATTAGTCTGAAGCACAGCAACTTAATATATTGTCGCTTTGCTTGCTTGCCGCAGCTTTGAAAAACTTGGACTGACTTCCTGTGACTTGGTGTGTCTTGCGGCTCCTCGGCAAAATACTGCGGCTCAGCTCAGTTTGGCGATGATTTTTTTTACGCAGTTTTCGTATATTTGCTGCCATTCTGCGTCGAGCTGGCATTCGCAGACCTCGTATCCGCCTCGTTCATAATAGCTTGCCGGGGCACCATAGTGCATATAGCCATTGCTGTATGCCGCCATCATAGTGTTTGGCACTGCTGACCAGGCCTTCACATCCAGGCTGATTTGCGCCAGCGCTTCAAAGGGAGCGGTAATAATCAGGCTGTCGCCTATGCGCAAGCCCATAACATCGCCGGCAAGGGGAGCACCAGCGGCCCGTTCACTGATTTCAGCGTGCTTGCGCAGGGTCTCCATGTCATCCTCTATTTTGCTTAACTGCTCCATACTGCGCAGGCATTCTATATATCTGTCTATGTTTTTCTGATTGAAGCTACGCATGGCCATATGTTCTGGGTCAGCGTTGGCCGGAGCCTGCAGGGATTC
>JAAZIY010000386.1 GCA_012800625.1 Lentisphaerota bacterium | reverse complement strand
GCGGGTGCGGGGAGCACGCTGAAGCGTGTACTACATACGTGGGACGGCTGCTGGGAGCGCCGACATTTGAGCGGGTGCGGGGTCGGAGCGCCGGCATCCTTGCCGGCATGGGGACGGGTACGGGTGCGGGAGCGGGAGCGGGGAGCACGCTGAAGCGTGTACTACATACGTGGGAACGGGAGCGGGTGCGGGAGCGGGGAGCACGCTGAAGCGTGTACTACATACGCGTTTCTCGACTCAAATGTCCCAGATAGCTTTATTTTAATATTTTTTGCAGACGCAGTTTGAGCTGCGGTTTTTGGCATCGGGGGAGGTATTCAAGCAGCGCAGCTCTTATTTCCGTCTGACGATACATGGGCAGCAGATAGGTTGCAGCCAACTCCTGCGTGGCAGAGTCTTCATCATGCAATGCGGCAATGAGTATGTCTCGATAGTCTTCAGGTTTTTGCCTGGCGTATACCTGTAATGCGGCCCGGCGCAAGGCCGGCTCGTCGTCGAGGATGGCCAAGGGCGCCATCTCGAGCAAGAGCGCCTGGTCTTCGACTAGCTGAAAACTGAAAGCGCGCAGGTCGGCAAACTTGCTCTTCAGTAGAGCCAGAGCCTGGTGGCGCGACAAGCTGGTCTTGTTGCGGCGCAAAGCGCTCATGGCCAGGCGGCGGTTTTCCGGACTGCTGTCTTGCAGAGCGGCGAGAAAAGGCGCCGGGTTAAAGTCCTCGTTGCCGCCTGGCAAGGCCAGGATGCGCAGGGCGGCCTGGCGCAGGCTGGCTGACTGGCTCTGCAGCAAGGCCTCGAGCACGGGTCTGCCCTGCTCGGCATAGAGGCGCAACAGCGAGACCAGCGGGCTTCTTAGCTCGGCAGGGATATTTTCATCGAGCACTGCGGTTTTCAGCAGGGCAAGGTTTTCTGCGCTTTTGTCGCGCGCCAGGATGCCTATGGCCGGCAGTCTGACGGCAGCCTGCGGGTCTTTGGCCAGGGATTGCAGGAGCGGCAGGCCTGCTTCGCCAAAGTTGGCAGCCGTGTTCACCAGCTCCCGTCTCAGCTCGGCATGCGGGCTGTGCAACAGGGCTTCGAGCTGAGCGGCCAGAACCGCCTTGTCTTCGCGGCAGCGGCTCAAGGCGCGCAATGCCAGCACCTGCAGCTCCTTGGAGTCCTCTTGCAAGAAAGGCATAAGCCGGTCGGCTTTTAGCAGGCCGGGAAAGTAGCCTGCCGCCAACAGTGTATTGCGCCTTACTGAGCGGTCTTCGTCCTGCAAGGCTAGATTCAAATATTTTTCGGCCAGCGGCAGCTGCGTTTGAGCGTTGTCCTGCAGATTTCCGCGAATGATGATATTGGCTCCGACTATACGATTTCCCTGGCTGGCTCTGTCCAGCAGTGATGAGGCGATGCGCCTCACGTGTACATCCGGGTCGCTCAGCAGGCGCAATATTTCCGCGCCGGTTTCCGGTGGCAGGCGAAACTCCTCCTCCGTCAGCGAGACCAGTGCGCTTTGTCTTATGCCTGGGTCTTCGTCCTGCAGGCAATTCAGCAGTGCTTTTTTGGCTTCCGGGCTGTCATATTTACCGATGAGCAGTGCTGCCGCGCGCCGGGTTAGCAGGTCATCGCTTTGCAGGTCTTTGAGGCACTGTGCCACGGTGGCGGCCAGATTTTGCTGCAGTACAGGCTCGGCTGCCGGCTGAGAAAACAGCGTTAGGCTGCAAAGCAATAAAATAGCAATGATGAAACTTGGCATGGCGCTGCCTGTGCTGTCGGAGTCAGTGGAAATAACGGTTTTTGGACACGAAGACGACGAAGCCTCGTCCAGCTGATGGCATCTTTCCGGGAGCCTGCCCCGCGAGGTTTCAACAGAGTCGTGGCGCCCCTACAGGGCGCCGAATTCGGGGGGGCCTTTACCCAGGGTGGCGCTCGGCTCCTGCGGAGCCTCGCTTACCCTGGGCTATATTAGGTTGCCCCTACGGGGCACCAAATGGACAGATTCTCGAAAAAAATTGAAATTTCAGCAAGAAATTTGCGTTTTTCATGCAATTTCATCGACTTCCTATTTTTTGAGCTGAAATCGTTTTGTTGACAAACTTGAAATTGTAGTTTGTCTGCTTAATCAGCTTTCTTTTAGAGTTCTTTCGTGTGTCTATGTGTCCAATTTCCTGCCAGGCCACTTTTTTGGACGGGGTCTAAATATAGAACTTGGCGGCTTTTTTCTGAAAGGCTTTGGCTTTGGGGTTGCAGTCTTCGTCGCAGGCCTCGGCAAAGGCCTTCAGCTTCTTTTTCTGGTCTGCATTCAGGTTGCTGGGGACCTCGACGCTGACGCGCACATACTGGTCGCCTCGGCCTCTGCCGCTGAGCGATGGTATGCCTTTGCCTTTTAGGCGCAGTCTGGTGCCGCTTTGTATGCCGGCGGGCACCTTGAGGTTCTCCTTGCCTGAGATAGTGGGAACATCAATGTGCCCTCCCAGTGCGGCTATGCTGAAAGGCAGCGGCACGTCCACTGAGATATCCAGATTGTTGCGCTGGAAGATCTCGTGCGGTCTGACGCGCAGAGCCACATACAGGTCGCCTGAGGGGCCACCGCGCTGTCCGGCGTCCCCTTCGCCGGAGACACGCAGGCGCGAGCCGTTATCGACTCCGGGGGGTATGGTGATGCTTAGCTTTTTGCTTTTGCGCAGCAGGCCTTGGCCCTGGCAGTCCTGGCAGGGTTTTTCCAGGATGCTGCCGCTGCCTCGACAATGCGAGCAGGTCTGTCTGATGCTAAAGAAGCCCTGTTGTATGGAGACCTCTCCCTGGCCGCCGCAGTGCGGGCAGGTTTTGCGCGCGTTTCCCGGCTCTGCTCCGCTGCCGCTGCAGCGCGCGCAGGTTTCGCTGCGCGGTATAAGCAGTTCTTTCTCGGCTCCGAAGACCGCCTCTTCGAAGGCGATTTCCATTTCATAGAGCAGGTCTTGTCCCCGGCTGGGGGCATTTCGGCTGCGTCGGCTGCCGCCTCCGAAGAAGCTGCTGAAGAAGTCACCGCCGTCTCCGCCAAAGACGGAGGCGAAGATATCCTCGGCGCTCATGCCTCCTCCGCCTCTGCCGCTCTGGGTATACATTTGATGTCCCATTTGGTCATATTGACGGCGTTTTTTCTCGTCGCTGAGCACTTCATATGCGGCATTAATCTGCTTGAATTTCTCCTCCGCCTCCTTGTTATCCGGATTGCGGTCGGGATGAAATTTCATGGCCAGCTTGCGATATGCCTTCTTGATATCATCGGGGCTGGCGTTGCGGGTCAGGCCTAGGGTTGTGTAAAAGTCTTCGGACATGTCAGGGGAGATTCAGGGTCAGTAATTGGTGACTTCAGGCGGGGCTTGCTATCTTGCTGTTCAAGAAGCCAGGGCTTGCGCATTTGTCAGTCTGCGGTTTCGTTTTTTTTGCCGGCGGAGACGACGACGTTGGCGGCTCGCAGCAGCTTGTCGTTCAGGGTGAATCCGGCTTTCCATTCACGCAGTATTTTGCCTTCGGCGACTTTTTCGCTTTGTTCCTGGGAGATCGCCTCGTGCAAACTGGGGTCGAAGTCGGCATTTTCGGTGAGCATTTTTTTTACTCCCAGGTTATCGAAGGTACGCTGGAATTCGTTCATGATCATGCTCATGCCCTGCTTTACTCCGTCCAGGTCATCACAATTTTGTGCATGTTCGATGGCCAGGCAGAACATATCATATACCGGGAGGAATTCGCTCACGGTCTGCATTCTGGCCTGGTCTCGGGTTTCATTGAATTCCCGGGCCATGCGTTTGCGATAGTTCTCGAAGTCGGCTCTAGCTCGCAGGAAGCGTTCATTGGCCAGGGCGAGCAGCTCTTCCGGGCTGGGCTTCTCCTCGGGTTTAGGCGTTTCTTCTGCGCTCGCGGTTTCGGGCTGGGGTTCGCCCTGAGCCTGCGTTTCCTGCGTTTCCTGCGTTTCCGGGTTTTTTCCGCACTTTTCTTCTTTATCTTTTTTTCTACTCATTTTTTTTCCACATCGATTCACTATTCAATCATCCAGTTTCAGGTTTGCAAACAGGTCGTCGAGGTTGCCAAAGCCGGCGCTGCCCTGGTCTTTGACATCGGCTGGTGTGCTCCGTTTGTCCTCTTCTTCCTTGGCCAGGGTTTCCGGCAATGTCAAGGAGATGCGATCGCCGTTGATTTCCTTGATTATCACTTCTATGCTGCTATGCAGAGGGTACATTTTATACAGTGCCCTCACGGGTATGCCACTGCCGCCTTCGGGCAGCGGTATTTGGCTGATATGCAGCAGTCCGCTGCGTCCGTCGGGCAGCAGCACGAAGAGGCCGTAGGGTTTTTGGCTATCGACCTTGCCTTCGATTTTCTGTCCGGCGATAAGTTCCTGCAGCAGGTTTTTCTCATCTTCGTAGCTCAATTCGGCGGCGGGTTCGGCCTTGAATCTTGGTTCTCCGACACACAGTCCGATTCGTCTGCGCTCGCCATCGACTTCGAGTATGGTCACTTCCAGCTCTTGTCCTAGCTGCAGCACGTCGCTGGGGTGTTCGACGCGCTGCTCTGCGCCCAGTTGGGAGATATGCGCCAGCCCGTCCACGCCGGGTTCCAGTTCGATAAAGGCGCCGAAATCGGCGATGCGGCGCACTATGCCCTGGCGTTTGCGGCCTACGGCGTAGTCTGGCGACTCCTGGATTTGGCTCCAGGGGTCTTTGCCGGCCTCTTTCAGGCTCAGTCCTATGCGTTCCTTCTTTTCCTCGTCGCCCCATTCCAGGCTAATCACTTTGACCTGGACTTGCTGGCCTACGCTTAGGACCTCTTCGGGGCTGCCCACCCGGCTCCAGCTCAAGTCGCTGACATGGATCAGGCCTTCTACTCCGCCTATGTCAACAAAGGCTCCGAAGTGCAGCAGGCTGACCACGGTGCCGTTCACTATGTCGCCCTCCTGCAGGGTTTCGCGCAGTTTTTGACGGTTTTGTCCGGCCTCTTCTTCGAGCAGCTGCCTCCGGTTCAGCACGATATTGCGTCCCTCCTCGGAGAATTCACTGATTCGAAAGAGGAAGCTTTTGCCGATGTAGTCTGCCGGTTCTTTGCCTTGTCCGGGCAGGTCAATTTGTGAGAAAGGGCAAAAAGCTTCGCTTTTAGAGATTTGCACCGTGTAGCCGCCTTTGCGCTCGCCGCTGACTTTGCCTTCCACCGGCATTTTTGCCAGGAATGCCTGTTCCAGCTCGCTGTCCAAGTCGCCTTCGCCTTTCATTTTGAGCTGCAGCTTGACGCCCTCGTCGGTCCAGCCCATGCAGTATGCTTCGACGATGTCGCCTTCGGCCAGCTTGGTCTCGCCGTTTTCGTCGATGAATTCCATTTTGTCGATGATGCCGTCCGCCCTTGCCCCCAGGTCTATAAAGACTGTGTCGGTTCCGATCATAATGACCTTGCCGCTCACTTTTTCTCCGGGTCTGATGCGCACCTTCTGTCGTTCTTTTGCCTCGAACAGAGCCGCGAAATCATTTTGTTTGTTTGCTTGCATGTTCTTATGACCTTGCCTTATCCTAATGAAACACTCAAGGATGTATGACGATTCCTTCACAATAGACGGCGCGGGTATTATCGGCGAGCGCTCTGAATTCACCCTGGCGCAGTTTTGCCGGGCGCAGCCAGGCACTGCCTTTGCTGGCGGCCAGGCGGCTGCCGTCCGGATTGATTAATTCTCCTTCGCCTTCCAGCAACAGCAGGATGCCGGGCAGCTCGGCTAGTTCATTGAGTCGCAGGTTTTGCCCTTGCAGGTCCAGCAGGCGGAATTCCCGGGCAGGGCATGCGTAGCAGCGCCTGCCTTTGCTCGACTCATTGCCGGACAAAAGCGTGGGGCTGCGGCTGGAGAAGTCCGCATTTTTTCGCATTTCTTCTGCGGCCACGTACTTTTGGGTCAATCCTGCTCTGATGACGTTGTCTGAGGCGGCCATGCACTCGATGCCGCTACCCTGCAGATAGGCGTGCACCATGCCAGGTGGCAGGTAAAGCGCCTGTCCCGGGTTCAGGCTATGGTGTTGAAGCAGAAAGGCAAAGCAGCTGCCCTTGTCGTCGGGATAGGCCTCCAGCAGACGGAGGAAGAGTTTTTCCTCGTCGCTAAGCGCCTGGCGTCTGTTCAGTTCTTGGCTGGCATTTTGCAGCATATGCAGGCAGTCGCTTTCGGGCAGCGCGAACAAGGCGTGGCAGAGACCCGGCATATCGTCGGAAAAGTCTTTTTCCAACTGGAATCCCAGCCAATTGTCAAAGAGTCGGCTTTGGCGCAGCTGCTGTTTGACCTGGCGGTATTCTCTGAATCCAGCCAGTGCCTCGAATTCGGTCAGGGCCAGCAGTATTTCCGGCTTGTGCTTGTCGTCGGGGTAGAGTTCGGGCTTTTCGGCATGCAGGCGCCTGGCGTTGGCAGCGTCGGGATGACACTGTATGGACAGCGCGCTGTCGCAGCTCAGAATTTTTAGCAAAAAGGGCAGTTCGCGGAAACCGGCTTGCAGGCAGTGCCGGCCCAGCAGCTGCTCGGGAAATTCCTCGATGAGCTTATGCAAGGGGATTTTTTCAGCGTTCAGCTGCAGAATCGAGGGCAGCTTGGCGTGCGCGCCCAGCCAAAGCTCGGCCCAAGGCAGAGCGCCGGGGGGCTGGGACAAGAGCGCGGCGATGTAAGGGGGCTGTGCGGCGTCGCCGCGCGCTCCCCAGGCATAATGACAAACCTGGTTTTCAAGTGCCCAGAATCTGTCGCTGCTAAATGACATGGCGGAAAATCCCCCACAAAAGTGTTGTTTAGGAAACAAGTAATATAATACTTGAATGCCCGAAGTTCAGCCTGGCCAGGGGGCTAATTTCGAGTATCCGAAGAGAGAATGGGCATAGTAGCGCCTCTACGAGGCGCCGGTTTTGGTGGCTGTCTGCACCCCAGGCTAAAGCCTGGGGTTAAGCATGGTTATGCGCCTACAGCGCAAGTAGATACGAAGTTCTATAAAAAATCGTGCCAGGAGATAAAACGGCTCGTTTTTGCGACACAATTCATCAGATGATTATTATTTTGTCAGTAGTATTGACCCTGGTTGGTTAACTTCAAAAGCAAAATTCTCCTGAAAAACGCAGTTTTTGGAAGAAACTCTGGATTTTTTTCTGAGATTCAGTCCATTTGGTGCCCTGAAAGGGCAACCTAATATAGCCCAGGGTAAGCGAGGC
>JAAZIY010000385.1 GCA_012800625.1 Lentisphaerota bacterium | reverse complement strand
GCGCGCGCGATGGACTCGGCGGTCAGTCCGTAGCCGTCATCGATGCGATGCGGCAGATAGCATTCCACCCTGGCGCCGTTTTTGCGCAGTATGGAGGCCAGCAGCGCCGAGGCGGTGATGCCGTCAGTGTCATAGTCGCCGTGGATGACAATGAGTTCCTCTTTGTCTACTGCCTGCCAGAGGCGCTCCGCGGCCATGCGGGTTCCGGGCAGCAGATAGGGGTCGCTGATATTGGCCAGGTCGGGGTTCAAAAAGTCATGTACCTTGGCGGCATTAATATCCCTGGCCGCCAGAACCAGGGCAACCGGGCGGCTAACTGAGGCCTCATCTATGAGTTCTAGTACATGGTCTATATCAATGTTGGCAAATTCCCAAGTGCGTTCTTCCATGAGTTTGTTCTTTTCCTTAATGTTGAAATTGATGAAATACTATACGTCATAATTGTCAACTGTCACCTCAATACGGCAAAATTAAGGAAAAAAGACCGAAATGCCTCCTTTAGACGAATGCGCCTGGCTCTGTCTTGGGGTCCAAAATCCTGCTTTGTTTTGACGGCTGAAAAGCGACTTGCAGAATTCGGCGCCGGTAGTATATTAGCAGTTTACAAAAAACGATGATTTTTATCATAGCTCATAGGAGATATCCATGTCAGTTCATCCCAGCTTGAAGACCAAGGGAGCCGTTAGCGAGAAACGCAATGTCCTGAAACGCTTTGAACGCGTGGACAAGTTGAAGAAGGAAGGACGCTTTAAGGACGGCGACCGCGTCTGGGGCCTGCCGAAAACCAAGCCCGAAGACTAATCGCCGAAGGGCTTGTGCAAAACGGCATTGCAGGCTCGATACTAGACTGGTCGCATCAGGCATAAAGCAGGATGCGACTTTTTTTTTTGACGTGTAGGCCAAATGTGTGAAAACCGGAGGGGGTTCCGGCAAAAGAATCCCGTCCACGATAAAAAAGGGGTTGTAATATGTGGAATTATACTGACAAGGTCATGGACCATTTTTTAAAGCCCCGCAACATAGGGGTGATCGAGGACGCTGAGGCGGTGGGCGAGGTAGGCAACATAGTCTGCGGCGACGCCATCAAGCTGTATCTCAAGCTCTCCGAAGACAAAAAGACCATAGTGAAGGCCAGCTTTCAGACTTTCGGCTGCGCCTCGGCCATAGCCTCGGCCTCGGCGCTGACTGAAATCCTGCAGGGCAAGACCCTGCTTGAGGCCGCCGCCCTCAGCAACCAGGACATAGCCGACTTTCTCGGCGAGCTTCCCGAGGCCAAGATGCATTGTTCCGTGATGGGCATGGAGGCTTTTCAGGCTGCCATGCAAGACCTGCAAAAGAAGTTTCCCGAGCTGGAGCTGCCAGCCGCCGCGCATGAGACCCAGGGCGAAGACCGCGTGGTCTGTCATTGCTTTAATGTCAGCGAGGCGAAGATACGCGAGGTGATACGCGCCAACAACCTGACTAGCGTCGAGCAGATCACGCATTACAGCAAGGCTGGCGGGGGCTGCGGCGAATGCATCCCGGAAATCGAGAAGATACTGGCCGACGCCCTGGGTAAAAAGGCGCCTGCCACGGCCACCGCGGCAGGTACTAAGATGAACAACCTGCAAAAAATAAAGCTGATTCAGGAGCTGTTTGACAGCGTCATACGCCCCAGTCTGCAAGCCGACGGCGGCGACATAGAGCTGGTTGACATAGACGGCGACAAGGTGCTCGTGCGCCTGCAGGGACGCTGCGCGGCCTGTCATTCCGCCGAGCAGACACTGCGTCTTTGGGTGGAGGCGAAGCTGCACGAGAAGGTCTCGGCCTCCATCATAGTTGAAGAAGTCAGGTGAGGGGGTGAGGCTGATGAATGACGATGTGATTTATGTCGACAACAATGCCACTACTTGCATAGCTCCGGAAGTGTTGCAGGCCATGCAGCCCTTTCTGACCAGGTACTACGGCAACCCCTCGAGCATCTACCCCTTCAGCGGACCGGCGGCGGAGGCCATGCGCCAGGCGCGCGAGGCACTGGCCGAGTTGATCGGAGCCGACGGCCCCGACGAGCTTATCTTCACCAGCGGCGGCAGCGAATCAAACAACGCCGCCATACTCAGCGCTTTGCAGACGCAGATAGGCCGGCGCAAGATACTGAGCAGCGTGGTGGAGCACCCGGCGGTGCTTAACCTCTGCCGCAGCCTGCAAAAGCGCGGCTATCAGGTCGATTATCTCAGTGTTGATTCACGGGGTCGCATAGACCTGGATGAGGCCAAGGCCCTGATTAGCGAGGAGACCGCCATAGTCTCGCTGATGGCCGCCAACAACGAGATAGGCAATATCTATCCCATTTATGAGCTGGCCGAGCTGGCGCACGCCAAAGGCGCCTTGTTCCACAGTGATGCGGTGCAATCGGTGGGCAAGGTGCCCTTGCATTTGCGCGACAGCCAGATAGACTTCCTTTCGATTAGCGGCCATAAATTGCATGCCCCCAAGGGGATTGGCGCGCTTTACCGCAAGCGTTTTGTGCCTTTCAAACCCTTGATTATCGGAGGACACCAGGAGCATGGGCTGCGTGCCGGCACCGAAAATGTCGCCGCCATTGCCGGGCTGGGCGAAGCTGCACGCATGGCGATGAGCGACATGGCCGAGGAGGCCATACAGCTCCGTCGCCTGCGTGACCGCCTGGAAAGCGGATTGCTCAGCAGCTGCCCGGACCCCAAGGTTAACGGAGACCCAAGCTCGCGGCTGCCCAACACCTGCAATATCAGCTTCAAGTATGTCGAGGGCGAGGCTATTCTGCTGCGTCTTTACCTGGCAGCCAAGGTCTGCGCCTCTTCAGGCTCGGCCTGCACCACTGGCTCGCTGGAGCCTTCGCACGTGTTGCGCGCCATAGGCCTGGACTACAAGGCGCTGCACGGCTCGATTCGCTTCAGCTTTTCACGCTATAATACCGAAGCTGATGTGGACACCATACTGCAGGCTCTGCCGCCTATCATCAAAGACCTGCGAGAGCTTTCACCCTTTGGCAGGCAATAAAGGACAGCTATTGAGACATCGCTTGGTTTTTTAGCATGAATGATACCACGCTGCATTTTGTCGAAATCGTGAGCGCGCCCGACGTCGCCGCGCCCTTGGAGGAGCTGCTCTGTGCTCTGGAGCTGAGCAGTTCTTCCTACAGCGACCTGGAGAGCGGCAAGGCCAGCATACTGCTGCATTGCGCCTCCGCCAGCGAGGCTGAGCTGCTGGCGCAAGAGCTGCGCCGGCAGCTGCCGCAGTGGCGGGCACTGCTAGGCAAGCCGGTTTTGAGCCTGGCGCCCATCGTGATGCATGCAGAGGACTGGGCGGAGAGCTGGAAGCGGCATTTTCACTGCTTCAAGGCCTCCGAACGCATCGTGGTGAAGCCTAGCTGGGAAAGCTACTGCGCAAAGCCCGGAGAGCTGCTGCTGGAGCTGGACCCGGGGATGTGTTTCGGCACCGGCTATCACGGCACAACCAAGGCCTGCCTGCAGTTTTTGGACCAGATACAGGCCGAGCTAGGCGAGGGGCAGTCCTTCCTGGAGGCCGGCTGCGGCAGCGGCATTTTGAGCATAGCCGCCAAGCTGCTTGGCTATGAGCCTGTGTTTGCCTTTGATCATGATCCGCAAGCAGTTGACTGCGCGCGCCAAAACCTGCTGGCTGCCGGCCATGCCGATGTGCAGCCCGAGCTGGCCGATGTGCAAGACTATAGTCCCGCGCAACCCTGCCGGGTGGTGGCCGCCAATATACTGGCCCCGGTGCTGATTGAATATGCCGAAAATATTGTCGGCTATGTAGCCAAGAGCAGAAACCCGGCTTATCTTATTCTCTCAGGCATACTGCATGAACAATATGAGGCGGTGAAACAAAGATATGTCGCCCTGGGACTGCAGGAAGTAAATAAAATCTGCCTGGATGAGTGGAGCAGCGGTAGGTTCTTGCTGAACTAATCCGCTGCCAAAAAGCTGGCTACACAGAAACGGTGCGCTGACCCAAAGCTAAGAAAACTTGCTGTGGCTTGCTGTTCAAAAACTTTTCACGTCATTTTTTTTTGTCATTGATATCGGTTTTTTTATTTAGAGGTACTCATGTCCGGCAAGGTCGTTCTATTTCAAGGTGATTCGATCACTGATGTACATCGTTCCCGCGAGGTCGAGGCGCAGCACACTGCGAACCTGCTTTTGGGCCAGGGCTACCCTGGCCTGGTGGCCGCCAGCCTGCTCAAGCAGCTGCCCGAGCGCGCTCTGCAGTTCCATAACCGCGGCATCAGCGGCAATCGCGTGGTGGACCTGTATGCGCGCTGGAAGATCGATGCGCTTAATCTGAAGCCGGACTTGATCAGCATCCTGATCGGCGTCAATGACACCTGGCACGGGGTCAATCCTGAACGCGACAACGGTGTGGAACCGGAACGCTACGGCATGGTTTACAGACAGCTTTTACAGTGGACCAGGCAGCAGCTGCCCGAAGTCAAACTGGTTTTAATGGAACCCTTCGTGCTGCTCACCGGCGCAGTCGAAAAACACTGGCTGCCGGAGATGCGCCAAAGAGCAGTCATGGTCAAAGAACTCAGCGCCGAGTTCGACGCCGTTTTCCTGCCCTGTCAGAGCATCTTGGACCAGGCATGCAAGCTAGCTCCGGCAGAATACTGGCTGCGGGACGGCGTGCACCCCAGCCTGGCAGGACATCAGCTGCTCGCCGAGGCCTGGATGAAGGCCACCAGAGACTTTTTTGCCTGAAGCGCGGAGTGCATAAGTGAGCCAGGAGCCTGAGGATTACATTTTTGTCGACGCCGGCAACGGACGCAAGCTGGAACGCTTCGGGGCATATCTGCTGGACCGGCCTTGCTCCCAGGCGCTTTGGCGCCCCAGCCAGCCGGAGCAGCTCTGGCGCCAGGCCGACGCCGTGTTCACGCGCGAGGGCCGGGACGGGGTCTGGAACCGCCGCCGCCCCATAGCCAATGCCTGGAACTGCCGCTTGGCTGGTTTGCGCTTCGAACTGCAGCTCACTGACTTCGGTCACGTGGGGCTTTTTCCCGAACACGCCCTGGCCTGGAGACAACTGCCGGAGCTGGCCGCCAAAGCCGGACGGCAACTGACGCTGCTAAATCTTTTTGCCTACTCCGGCGGTGCTAGCCTGGCTCTGGCTAAGGCCGACTGCCAGGTCTGCCATCTGGACGCCTCCAAAAAAATGCTGCTCTGGGCGCGCCGCAATGCCGCGCTGAATGGACTGGGCACCGCAGCCATACGCTGGATTTGTGACGACGTGCAGAAGTTTTTGCGCCGCGAGATACGCCGCAAAAACCAGTATGACGCCATAATCCTGGACCCGCCCAGCTTTGGACGGGGCAGCCGGCAGGAGCTTTTCCAGATCGATGCGCATATGCTGGAGTTGCTCGAATTGTGCCGGCAAGTGCTGAGTAAAGAGGCTGAATTCCTCTTCCTGAGCTGCCATACCCCGGGATATACACCGCTGCTGCTGAAAAACCTGTTGCGACAAATAATGCCGGAGGGCGACATACAGGCCGCTGAGATGACCCTGCCGGAAAACAAGCAAACCCTGCCTCTGCCCAGCGGTACATATGCCTGCTGGCAAAGAGAATAAATAGACCGCATCCAAAAAAAACATTGAACCACTAAGGTACACGAAGGGGGGAGATCACGAAGAGACACGAAGAGACACGAAGGGCTTATGCGGCGCTTGCCCGTTTTGGTTTGTTGGGAAAAAAGAGCCGGACAAAGCAGAAAACTCGATGAAATATCATGGAAACGCAAATTTCCTGCTGAAATTTCAATTTTTTCTTGATAATCTGTCCATTTGGTGCCCCGAAGGGGCAACCTAATACAGCCCAGGGTAAGCGAGGC
>JAAZIY010000384.1 GCA_012800625.1 Lentisphaerota bacterium | reverse complement strand
TATGCGGCGCCGCAGGCGCCGCATAAGCCCTTCGTGTGCCTTGGTGTGCCTTGGTGTGTCTTCGTGTCCTCCCCCTTCGTGCGCCTAGTATCCTCCCCCCCCGTCTATGTCGGCGGCCGTCTCCATATCTTCCTCGGCCTCGATTTCCCCGACATTTTGCGGCGGCGCCTCGAGCAGCTCCTCGTCTTCCTCGCTATATCTTTCAAGCATAAAGCCGTCATCTGCCAGCCATGAGACAAAGACCTGGTCCTTCCACTGTATGACTCTTTCATCCAGCATAAATCTACTATGCTGTCTAGTCAGTGAGATGCGCCAGTCATTTCCTATGTCCACCCAGTAGCGGGTGCGGTCGCCCTGGTAGACGATATCCTCGACCACTGCTTCCAGGACATTATGCTTGGGTCCCACCCGTGGCGGCTCCAGCGATATCTGGAATTTTTCCGGTCTGATACTCAGATGCACGAAGTCACCCAGGTTAAGTTTTTTATCATTAAAGCAGAGCAGGCGCAGGGGCAGCTCTGGTATGCTAATACGGCAGTATTCGCTGTCGATCACCTCGCATATTCTGCCGTCAAAGAAGTTAGTGTCACCGATGAAAGCGGCCACGAAGCTGCTTTTAGGCGCCTCATAGACTTCGGCGGGCGTGCCTATCTGCTCGATGATGCCATTGTTCATCACGGCGATTCGGTCGCTCAGGCTCATGGCCTCGCCCTGGTCATGTGTAACATACAGGAAAGTGATGCCCACCTCGTCATGAATCAGGCTAAGCTCCAGTGACATCCTCTGGCGCAGCTTTAGGTCCAGTGCCGCCAGCGGCTCGTCCAACAGCAGTACCCTGGGTTTCATGATGAGGGCGCGTGCGATAGCGGTGCGCTGTTTTTGACCGCCGCTGATATTGGCCGGCTTCTTGTGTGCATGGGCCTCCATTTGAATCAGAGAAAGTATGCGCTCCACCTCGGCGTTGATCTCGACCCTGGGTCTCTTGGCCACTCGCAGACCATAGGCGATATTATCACGCACCGTCATATGCGGGAACAAGGCGTAGTTTTGAAAAACGGTGTTGACTTTGCGCAGATTAGGCGAAAGATCGGTAATATCCTCGCCATTAAGGATAATGCGACCGCGGTCAGGGGTCTCAAAACCGGCCAGCAGACGCAAAAGCGTAGTCTTGCCGCAGCCGCTGGGGCCGAGCAATGAAAAGATTTCACCGCGCTGAATGCTTAGGCTAAGGTTATCAACCGCCAGAGTGGAGCCGTAAGACTTGCTGATACCTTCAAATCTGAGAAAATCCTCCAATGCCCAGTCCCTTTATGTTAGCAAAAATGGAAGTTGATTCGAGCGAAAAAAAAGGATGAACGCATAATGTAATATCTCGGCGGGTTTTTTGTCTGTGCTTTGGACAGCAAGACACACGAAGTAAAGCAAATTGCGCGCGGTTTTTTTCTGAATGCGTTCTGCTGGCTTGTTATTGCCTTTGTCTGGGCTATATTATTCAGGTTTACACTTTGGGGCGATTAGCTCAGTTGGCTAGAGCGTCACGTTTACACCGTGAATGTCGGGGGTTCAAGTCCCTCATCGCCCACCATTTTATTTGCTTTGCGCCCTTATTTGCATTTTATTATATGTTTGAAGGAGCATGATGAACAAGATCAAGGTTACCATCTGGAATGAATTCCGTCATGAGTGCAAAGACACTGAGGCCGGCGCTTATATGCGCTCGTTTTATCCCAAGGGTATCCACGCTGCCATAGCAGAGCACATCGCCTCCGATGAGCTGGATATCCGCTGTGCCACTTTGGACGAGCCTGAGCAGGGCCTGCCCGAATCGCTGCTGCAAGACACTGAGGTGTTGCTCTGGTGGGGGCATGCCGCACACAAAGAGGTCAACGATGAGTTGGTGGACCGTATCCAAAAGCGCGTACAGGCCGGCATGGGGCTAATCATACTGCACTCCGGCCATTTTTCCAAGATTTTCAAGCGCATGATGGGCAGCAGCTGCTCTTTGCGCTGGCGCGATGTCGGCGAGAAGGAGCGTCTCTGGTGCCTGGACCCAAGCCACCCCATAGCCAAAGGAGTGCCGGAGACATTCACGCTGCCGCACACTGAAATGTACGGCGAGCCTTTTGCCATACCCGATGACGGCAAAGTAGTCTATATGTCCTGGTATGAGGGCGGCAATGTCTTCCGCAGCGGCGTCTGCTTCCAGCGTGACCTGGGCAAGATATTCTATTTTTCGCCTGGCCACGAGACCTATCCTATCTATCATGACGAAAATGTCTGCAAAGTCATCGCCAACGCAGTGCGCTGGGCAGCTCCGGAAAAGATTTTCCCGGAGCGTGAGACTCATGAAAAGGAGCCTAGCGAGAAGGTGGTTAGTGTGAAGCCCGAAGCCAAGCTATAATAAAAATCAAAAAAAAAGCCCGGCGAGATTGTTTCGCCGGGCTTTTTTTTGTCTGCCTCTTATTCTCCCTGGTATAGTTTCACTCTTTGCAATATTTCATCAAGCCACTGCTCTTCTCCGCGGTGCCAGGCGAACTCGACTATATGTTCTGGATTGCTGCGATTAGCTTCGGAGACATGGCAGTCTGAGCCACCCGAGCTTAGCAGCTCATATTGCAGGCAGTATTCGCGCAGAATTTTAGTATGCTCGGCGCTCAGGCTGGGGTGTGCGCACTCGATACCGTCGAAGTCAAGCATTTCGCGCAATTCATCCATGCGTTTTCTGTCCAGCTCCTGGAAGTAGTGGTAAGGATGCGCAATCAGGCAGATACCACCTGCTTTTCGCACTGCCGGCAGAACGAAATCGTATTCCGGATAATGCGGGATATCTCGGTATTGCTGTGTCACCCGGCTCAGTCCCTCCGGGTCTTTGGCCACGCCCATATCCAGCAGATGCTGGCGCATAACGCCGGCCTTTACATGGGTTATGCCTTGTTTGGCAATAGTTTGTGCCGGCCTATAGCTTTTCAGCAGCTGTAGGCGCGCCTCGTCATTGAAGTCATGCCCCAGGCGCATCAGGTTGGCTGAAACCGCGCTGCCGCAGGCCACCTGCCAGGCGCGGTAGGCCTCAAACACGGCCTGCAGCTCAGGCGTCGGCTCCCTAGGCAATCCCAGGCATACCATGTCAAAGGTGCCTGCCGGGCTGTGCACGGTAAGCTCGGCCCCGACGATGTAAGGCACCTCTGGAAATTCCTTGGCTATCTGATAGAGTTCCTCGTAGCCGTCCATCAAATGATGGTCGGTCAAAGAAAAGGCCCGCGTGCGCTGTTTTTGCGCCAGTCGAAAATAATCGCGTATGTCGGCGTGCGCGTCGTAGCTCCAGTAAGAATGCAGGTGAAGATCGTAGCTGGCATAGCCTGACATGAGTTGCTCCTTTGTGTGTCTTCGTGTGTCTTCGTGTGTCTTCGTGTGTCTTCGTGTGTCTTCGTGTGTCTTCGTGTGTCTTCGTGTGTCTTCGTGTGTCTTCGTGTCCAATCGACTTTTTGGGCGGGGTTTAATTAATCTGTATGGGTTTGGTATTTCTTTCCCAGAATCTACCGTATTCATAGCCTTGTATGCGCCTGTCGTTTTCGACCCGTTTCAGTCTTTCCAGCGCCCAGCAGCAGTATTCCCGGTTGATTTCAATGCCGCAGTAGCGCCTGTCCAGTTTTTTAGCAGTGACCACAGTGCTGCCGCTGCCGACAAAAGGGTCGAAAACCAGGTCGCCGGGCCTGGAGCTGGCCAAAATCAACCTGGCTAGCAGCTTCTCAGGCTTCTGAGTGGGATGCTCGGTGTTTTCCGGCATGGACCAGTAGGGCACCGAGATGTCATCCCAGAAATTCGAGGGATGAGTCAAGCGGAAATTTCCCTTTTCGGATGCTATCCAGTCCTTGGGCTGCCCCTCTTCGCGATATGGCGCGAGCACTCGCCGGCAGCTCTTTACTGCCTCCACATCAAAATGGTATGCCTCATCCAGGGTGGCAAACCAGATATCCTCGCAGCTGTTTTTCCAGTTCCGCTTGGCGCCGCGTCCTTTTTCACGCTGCCAGCAGATACGGTTGCGCAAAACCAGATGCTGGTTTAGCAAAGCATAGATATCTGCACTGTTGCGCCAGTCGCCGCAAAAGTAGAGCGAGGCGCCCGGCTTCAACAGCGGCAAAAGCCGTGGAAACCAGAGACGCAGCCAGGCGGCGTAGGATTGATCGCTTTGACGCGAAAAACGCAGACCGTGAAAATCCTTGTCCAGGTTATACGGCGGGTCTAAGATCATCAGGTCGACAAAGCCCCGCGGCAGAAAATCAAGTATCTCCAGGAGATCGGCATGAAAGACCTGGTTGCCAGCCTCGGCGGCGCTGATCTTGCCGCTCAATTCGGGCAGTTGGGCAGAGAGAGCGGCAAGCTCCTCTGCCGTCAAATGCAAAGTCTTATTACGTGCGGAACGTGACACGGCTACGGCTAATGATTACCAAGAGTGAAAAATCGGCAAGTTAGACCCCGTCCAAAAAGATGGCCGGACGGAATTTTGGACACTAAGACACACCAAGTCGTTTTCCTACTTAATTAGATGCGTTGGAAGCGACGCAGGCGCAGGGCGTTAAGCACCACTGCCACCGAGCTGAAGGCCATGGCGGCGGCACCAAAGGCGGGATGCAGCCTGGGACCGTCAAAAAGCGCGTAGAACAGACCGGCAGCCAGTGGGATGCCGATAATGTTGTAGCCCAGCGCCCAGAACAGGTTTTCGCGTATGATCTTCAGGGTGCGCCGGCTAAGCAGCAGTGCATTGACTACGTCTAGCGGGCTGCTGTGCATAAGCACGATGTCGGCCGACTCCATGGCGATATCCGTGCCGCTGCCTATGGCTATGCCCAAATCGGCCTGTGCCAGGGCGGGCGCGTCATTGATGCCGTCGCCGACCATGGCCAGGCTACCCAGGCGCTCGCCTTGCTGCAGTTCTTTGATGACAGCGGCCTTGTCGCCGGGCAGCAGTTCGGCACGCACTTCATCCAGACCCAGTTCGCCGGCTATCTGCTCGGCCACCTCCAGGCGGTCTCCGGTGAGCATGATGCTTCTCAGACCCATTTTTTTCAGTCGGTGCACAGTCTCCCTAGCCTCGTCACGCAACTGGTCGGAGATCGCCAAAGCGCCCAGGTATTTATTGTTTTCAGCCACGAGCACCAGTGTGCTGCCCGGCATCTGCGGCGGCTCGTCCTGCTCAAATTGCACTGCGTTTTCCTCAAGCAGGCGCTTGTTACCCAGCAGCAGTTTTTTGCCCTCAATCCGGCAGGACAGTCCGAATCCAGGCAGTGCCTGAAATTCCTCGACCTGGTATTTTGCCGTGCTTTCCTTGTCAGCGGCGGCCACAATAGCCTCGGCCAATGGGTGTTCCGAGTGTTTTTCGGCGGCGGCGGCCAAGGTCAAGAGCGCCTCCTTGTCATAGCCGCCATTTTTGGCCGGCACCACCAGGTCCAGCTCAGGTTTGCCGCGGGTGAGCGTGCCGGTCTTATCAAAGACGACGGTGTTGATCTTGGCGGCCCCCTCCAGGGCGGCTCCGCTTTTAATGAGCAGGCCCAGGCTGGCGCCGCGCCCCAGTCCCACCACCAGGGCGATAGGGGTAGCCAGTCCCAGGGCACAGGGGCAGGCAATCACCAGCACGGCCAGGGCAAAGCCTACGCTCTGGTTCAAGCCCACATTGGAAAACAGCAGCCAGGCCGCAAAGCTGAAGGCGGCGATGCCCAGCACGGTCCAAACGAAGTAGCCCGAGATGAGATCGGCCAGGCGGGCTATGGGCGGCCTGGCCCCCTGGGCATCTTCTACCAGGCGGATGATCTTGGCCAGCAGGGTCTCCTCTCCTATGCGGCTGACCTTGACCTGCAAGGAGCCGTGACGGTTGACCGAGGCTCCAGTGACCTCGTCGCCCACCTGTTTGTCCACCGGCATGCTTTCGCCACTGAGCATGGACTCGTCCACCGATGAGCTGCCGGCCTGCACCCGTCCGTCAACCGGGATTTTCTCGCCGGGTTTTACCAGCACCAGGTCACCGACACGCAGTTCCTCGATGGGCACGATATTTTCCTGGCCGTTTTCCAGGCGCACGGCGTTAGGCGGCTGCAAGGCCAGCAACGCGCGCACGGCGCTGCTGGCTCTTCGGCGCGCACGCCCTTCCAGATATCTTCCCAGCAGTATAATGGCCAGAATCATACCGGCGGTCTCGAAATACAGATGCCCGGCATGCTCGCCCGCCAGCATCATAACGCTGTAGACGATGGCGGCGCCGGTGCCGATAGCGATCAGGCTGTCCATATTGGGGGCAAGTCGAAAGAGGGAGGCCATACCCGACTTGTAGAGATGCCGACCGGCCCACAGTATGGGAAGCAGCAATAGAATCTGCACTGCAGCATCCCAGCCCGGGCTAAGAGAAGGCCCGGGCAAACCGAGCATCTCGTGCATGGCGACATATGTCAAGAGCAGCGAGCTGCAAATTGCCAGGACGAGGCGCCGCCAGGCCGCGGCGGCCTCCTCGCTGCCTTCATCCGCCGCGGCCTGGCGCGAAGTCAGGCTGCAAGCCTCCAGCTCCTCCTCGGCCTTGAAACCGCATTTTTCAATCGAGGCGATAATCGCCTCGGACTCTGGGCCGGC
>JAAZIY010000383.1 GCA_012800625.1 Lentisphaerota bacterium | reverse complement strand
GCTTTCTCACGCCGGCTAAAGCCGGCTAAGAGCGCAAGCTAAAGCTTGAACTACGAACATGCGCCGGCTAAAGCCGGCGGAGAACGACACTTTTCAGGCTTAAGTTAGCGCCAATAGGCTAGAAGCCAGCGCTCCCAGGGGTTCCACCTACTTTGACAAACGCATCACACCGTGAACTGTTTTCATTCCAAAAATCATTATGCAGGGCGCAGCGCCGGCTCAGGCATCATTTCTGATGTCCTGTTTGCCTTTGCTGCCTCCTGCCTGCTGATTTTTGGCCTGGGCGGCAATCTTCTGGCTCAGACGCCGGCTCAGACCCGCATCAACAACCAGAGCACCGCCAACTACCACTGGCAGGGGCGTGACTACGGCATAGCCTCCAACCAGGTTTTCAACCTGGTCGCAGCGCGCCACGGCATACTCATCAAGCCCGACGGCAGCGTGGCGCAGCCCGGCCTTAGCGCCCTGGCCGACCCGGGCAGCAGCGTCTATTTCTCCTATGTGCTCAGCAATACCGGCAATGTCACTGACAGCTATGAGCTAACGCTGAAATTCATGGGCGGCAACTTCTTCCCCGGCTACAAGGCCATCTACCTGGACGCCAACGGCAACGGCAAGGTGGACCCAGGCGAGCCGGAAATCAGCACAGTGGAAAACCTGCCGGCCGGCGCCAAGGCCAATTTACTGCTGCGCATCGATGTGCCCCCGGCAGCCAAGTACGGCGAATACATCCTGCACGACTTGCAGGGCAAATCGCTGGGCGACAGCAGCAAGACCGACATCGACAATGTCAACCGCATAGACCTGGTGCGCGACGCCCTGCTCAAAATCCGCAAAACCCCCAATGTGATCTCGGTGGCGCCGGGCAGCCAGGTGCAGTTTACCCTGGACCTGATCAACAACGGCAGCGCGCCGGCCAAAGCCGAGAGCATCAGCGTGGACGGGGTTCAGCGCAGCGGCGTCCTGGTCTCCGACCAGTTGCAGGGCGCACCGCAGAGTCGTATCCGCTATGTGCCCGGCAGCCTTAGCGCCGCGCCGGCCAATCACTTGCAGCTCTTCAAGCTGGACAGCAGCAGCTCGCAGTGGCGGCAGCTCAACAGCGCCGAGCAGGAGTCCCATAAAGAGCGCATCGTCGAGATCGGCCTGCTTTTCCTCGGCGAGGGCGATATGTTTGCCCCGCCCCAGCAGGCCAGAGTGCTCTTTGATATGCTTATCGCCGAAGATCACCCGGCCGGCACAGTGGAAAATATCAGTCGCGTGGACTACCGCAACCGCAAGGACGAACCACGCCATGACGAAGCCACCAACACCGTGCAGATCAGCGTGCAAAGCCGGGTCACCGACCTGCTTATCGGACCCTACAGGCAGCCCGAGGCCCTGGGCAACACCTTCGGTCCGCTGGACAGCAACGGCGACGCCACTATAGACCCCGGCCTGCCCGCCACTGCACCCAACCCCTATGGCACCCAGGTGGCCGGCAACACCGTATATTTCCTCAATACCGTGCGCAATGACGCCAATGCCACCGATATCATAAACCTGACTATCGACTCACTTAGCAATCTGCCCGACAACTGGCGCCCGCTGGCCAGAATCATGGCGGTCAGCGGCATAGAGCCGCGCTACAACGCCGACGGTAGCGCATTCCTGCACCCGGAAAGCGGCGAGGCTCTCTTCAAACCCAGCAACGTCAGCACTCTTTTTGACAGCAACGGCGACGGTATACCGGATACCGGGCCGTTGGCCCCAGGCGAAAGCATAACCGTCGCAGTGCGAGTGCTCATACCACTGGACGCGGTCAACCCAAAGGCCCAGCCAGGCAACAACGGACGGAACGAATTCACCCGGGCCGGCGGAACACAAGAGTATGCCGACAACGATGGCCGGGGCTACAGAGTCACCGTTAGAGCCAGCTCTACCCTGAACCCGAGCCGCTGGAACCTGACCTCCAATATCATCAAGCGCGTCATGGACCTGGGCGACTTCTGGGACCCCTTCCGCAAGGACCACCAGTCCGACGAGCAGCTCTACCCCGGCAGCAAGATACGCTACACCAACACCTTCGGCAATAATGGCCCCGGGCCGGTGTTTAACACTATTATAACTGACGAGCTTAGCGAGCACCTCAGCAATATCAGCAACATCAGCAATGGCCCGGTCATCAGACTTGCCGGCCCCAGCGGCAAAACCGTGAGCGCAAGCGGCAGCTACGACCCCATTACCCACAGCGTCTCCTGGCATATCTTCGAGATCCCCCCTGGCTTCATCGGTCAGATCGGCTTCACCGCCGAGGTGGCCGAGGGCACCAAGGACGGCACCGAGATACCCAACGTCTTTGCCATCACTAGCGATCAAACCGACTCGCCGCGCACTTCCAACCCGGTGCATGACGCAGTGGGCGGCGAGAATATACTCACCCTGGAGAAAAAGGTGAGCAACAACAAGGTCGAGATCGGCGACCCTGTGCGCTACGAGTTGCACATAGCCAATGCCGGCACTGAGACCATACGCCGCGTAATGGTCGAAGACATACTGCCCAAAGGCTTCCGTTACCTGAAAAATAGCGCCAAAATAGACCGCGACAAGGATGAACCGGAAATCTCCCGGGACGGCACCGTGCTCACCTGGAGCCTGGGCGACCTGGCGCCGGGCGCCAAGCTGATTATCAGCTATGTCTGCGTAGTGACTTCGGATGTCAAGCTGGGCAGCAACACCAACTCGGCCCTGGCCAGCGGCTATCTGCCCAAAGGCTCATTTATACGCTCGCGCGACAATGTCGACGTCGATGTGGACATAGGCATATTCCACAACGACTCGATTATTTTCGGAAAAGTCTTCCTGGATCAGAATGATGACCGCATCCAGAACCACGCCGAACCCGGCCTGGCCGGCGTGCGCCTTATCCTCGAAAACGGCACCTACGTTATCACCGACCGCGAGGGCAAGTACCACTTCTCCGGCATCAAACCCGGAATGCACGTGCTGCGCCTGGACGAGACCAGCCTGCCGCCGGGCATGAAGGCCGAAATCATCGACTCGCAGAATATCTTCAACCCGCTCTCGCGCACCGTCGAGCTGCGCTGGGGCACGCCACACAAGGCTAATTTCAGAGTACTGCCGATAAAAGAGGAAAAAGAGGAAGCCCAGGCTTTTCAGTCTGAGGGGGGCGGCGAGGAAGAGAGCGAAACCACGACTACTGTAGTCCAGGACAATGTGCTCAAACCCATCAAGGTGGAGCTGAAAGGCGAAAGCAGCTGGATATTGATCGAGTGCGAGGAGGAAATCGCCGCTCAGGCACATTACGATGAAAACAGCGGCATAGTGCATATTATGCTGCCCGGCGTAAGCAAAAGCAGCCAGCCTCCGCGCCTGGCATTGGACGACCCCAATGTCAGCTCACTGCAATGCCATCTGGACGAGGAGCAGAAGCGCGCCAAAGTGCAGCTGCGCCTGCGCAAGCGTACCAGCGGCTATAACGAGGTCGAGTTCCAGACCACTTCCAGAGGCCTGCTCGTGCAGGTGGGCAGCAAGCAGGCCCCCGACCAGGACCCGACCCCGGCCCTGCTCAAAAAGCAGACCCGCAAGCTGCTCGAGCTTGACGAGTTCCGCCCCCGAATCCTCAGCCCCGAGCAGGGCGAGGCCTTTATCTCCAGCAACCAGTTCAGCGTCACCGCCGCCTGCTTCTTGGCCGCCCAGGCCAAGCTCTATGTCAATGGCGAGGAAGTGCCTGAAAGCCGCATAGGCCAGCGCAGCGTGGACACGCAGAAGCGGCGCATCAACTTCGTCTTCTACGGCCTCAGCCTGCGGCCGGGCAAAAACATAGTGCGCTTCGAGGCGCTCAACCCCGGCTCCGACGAGCCGGTCGTTGACGAGATCAGCGTCTATCGCGCCAACACCCCGGCCAGCATACAGCTGCAAGTCTTCCCGCAGCCACTGATGGCCGACAGCCTCACCGAGCCGCAGCTGCTCATCACCCTGCTCGACGCCGAAGGACTGCCTACCGGACACGGCGCCGTGGTCACCCTCACGGTGGACAAGGGCGACATACTCACGCCGGACCTGAGACCCACCGAGCCAGGACACCAGGTGCAGATAAAAGAGGGCACAGCCCACATACGCCTCAGTGCCGCACACAGCCCGGAATTGCGCAAAATCAGCATCAGCTCCGGCAATCTGCAGCAGGATATCGAGCTGGCCTTCGCCCCGCATCAGCGCAGCTGGATTGTCAACGGCATAGTCTCCGGCACTGCCACTGAGCGCCGCAGCAAGCACAGCGAAGAAAGCGGCGGAGGCAAGGACAAGGACTGGAAATTTGACGACCGCATCGCGGTCTTCGCCAAGGGCGCGCTGCCCAAGGACTTTGTTCTCACCACCGCCTACGACTCGAAGAAGCCGCGTGACGATCGCAAGGTCTTCGAGCGCGACGACCCGCTTAAGTACTACCCGGTCTACGGCGACGAGTCCGAGCAGGAGTACGAGGCGGAATCACGCGACAAGCTCTACATCAAGCTGGAGCGCGAGCAGTCCTATATCATGTACGGCGACTTTGACAGCAATATGGACAAGAGTGAGCTGGCCGCCTACAAACGCGCCATGACCGGCGCACAGCTGCACCTGGAAGGCAAATATGCCGACCTGGACGGATTCTTCTCGCGCAATGACCAGGTGCAGATAAAAGGCCTGCAGATACCTGGCCGCGGAGTGAGCGGATACTACACACTGCCGGACAGGGATATCATCATCAACAGCGAAAAAGTCCTTATCGAGACCCGCGACCGCTGGCACCCCGACCGCGTGCTGGCCAGCAAAAGCATGAACCGCTTTAGCGATTACAGCATAGACTACAGCAACGGTCGCATACTCTTCAAAAAACCAGTGCTCTCCCGTGACGAGGACAACAACCCCATCTACGTGGTAGTCGATTACGAGGTGGACGGGCGCAAGTCAAAAAACTACAATACCTACGGTGCCCGCGGCCAGCTGCACAACGCTGAACGCACCATGCACATAGGCGCCAGCGCCATACGCGACGAGGCCGCACCCTATGACCATAAGATCGAGGCACTGGACGCCGGCATCGAGCTGATGCCGGGATTGACCCTGAAGGGCGAAGTGGCGCAAAGCCAAAGCTTCGAGAATGTCGAGGGCAGCGCCTGGCTGATGGAGCTGGAGGGCAGCTTCGACAAGGCCAGATACCGCCTCTATCACCGCGACGTGAGCAGCAGATTCGAGAACCTGAGCATGAGCGGAGACCGGGCCGGACTGACCACTACCGGCTTCGAGGGCGAGTTCGACCTGAACGAAAACTGGTCAACCAAGGAGGAGCTCTACCGCCAGACCGACAAGGCCGAGGAGCGCCGCCGCGATGTCGCCATACATGATTTCGTCTTCAGAAAGGACAGCCGCGAATTCACCCTGGGCCTGGGCTACACCCAGGAGGAAGTACTGAGCAGGGACGCCGACCAGGGCAAACGCCTGAAAAGCCCATTTGCCCGCATAGGCAGCGCCTTTGACCTGACCCGCAAGCTGCGCCTGGAACTCTTCCACCAGCAGGCCTTTGGCGACAAGGACACCGACCAGAGCACGCGCACTAACGCCGACCTGCGCTACAGCCTCAACCAGCATCTGGACCTGCTCGCCGGTCTCGAGCGCCGCGAAGTGCACAACGGCGACACCGAAGTGCATCTCAGTGCCGGCATGGAGCTGCGCCTCAACGAGTCCTCCACCGCCTTCCACCGCTATAAACTCGAGGACAGCGCCAACGGGCAGCGCGTACGCTCCGGCACCGGACTGGACCTACAGCACAGCCTCAACGCCGAATGGCGCCTGGGTGCCAGCGCCGAATACAGCCGCGCCATACGCACGCGCGGCGAAATGACCACTGACGACTTCTGGGCCTTGAGCCTGAGCACAGAATATCAGCCCGATGGCGGCAGAGGTACCGCCATCGCGCGCTTCGAACTGCGCGACGAAAAGGACAGCGAGACCTCATATCTGACCGAAATCGGCGGCACGCTGAAGCTGAACGTGGACCACACCGTCTTTGGACGCAATATCGCCAACTATATAGCCGGCAAAAAAGACAATAACGACAGCCTAAGCCTGGACTTCCTGCTGGGCTGGGCCTACCGACCGGTGGACTTTGACAAGCTGAATGTGATCTCCGACCTGGAGCTGAAGTACGAGGACAAGACCGACGTGGCCGACTACGGACGGCTGAATAAGCTCATACTCTCCGCCGAGGCCAACTACCAGCCTGTGCACCGCCTGGTCCTGGAAGGCAAGTACGCCTGCAAGCTGGTGCACGCCAGCTACCTAAGCTCGCCGCTGTTCAGCGACGTCAAGGCTCTGGGAGCCAGGGTGGATCTCAACGACCGCTTCTTTATCAGCGCCGGCGGCAGGCTGCTCTCGCAATACGACGTGAATGCCCACAGCATCAGCTACGGCGGCAGCCTGGGCGTGAACCTGGCAAAGGACGCACGCATCGCCTTCGGATACAACTTCGAGGGCTTCAAGGACAAGGACTTCTCGCGCGCCGACCACTGGGACAAGGGCTTCTACGTCGCCTTCCACTGGAAGTTCGACGAGTCCATCTTCGGAATCCTGAAACGACTGGAAGGAACACCCAAGAAATAAACTTGCTGTGCATTCGTGTTCCTTCGTGTTCCTTCGTGTTCCTTCGTGTCCCTTAGTGTGTCTTCGTGTCCAAAAAACCCATTAACCACAAAAGGCACAAAAGGCACAGAAAAGAGGAAGCTGATTAGGCAGGCAACTACAATTGCAGGATTTCGAACAAAACGGTTTCATCCCTAAAAAACAAAAAAAAGCGATGAAATTGCATAAAAAACGCGAGTTTTCCCAGAAAATGTGTCCTCACCATGGCGCGGAGCGCCATACTAAAATAACCCTAGGCGCGGAGCGCGGAGCGCGGAGTGCCTAGGGAACAAGGTACCCTCCAAGACTAGCGCCTGAAAGGCGCTACAAAAAGATTAGCCTCAGCAAGTCGCGCCTTTCAGGCGCCGGTTTTTGGGTTATCCTGTACCCCAGGCGCTCCACCCTTCGGGTTCCGCGCCTGGGGTTACTATAGTATGGCGCTTCGCGCCACTGCTGGCAGGATTAAAAAAGGCGCTTCGCGCCCTCGTTTAGGATAATGTCTTATGGCAAGAGTTTACATAACGGGGTCTGCCTTCGTGTGTCTTCGTGTCCAAAACCCGCAAGCATATCATGTTGACTGAGAAAATCCTAGTATGGCTCCTGGCTTTACAGCTTTCCGCCATTCTCCTAGCACAGCCGGCCCTGAAGGTCGAGCCTGAGTCGCTGGATCTGGGCGAGCTGAGCCTGGACGCGGCGCGCAAGCACATACCTGCCAGCTTCCTGCTCAGCAATGTGGGCGACAGCCTCATGCGCCTCAAAAAACCGCGCACCAGCTGCGGCTGCACCAAGGCTGAACTTGGCAAGCATGAGCTGCAGCCCGGCGAGAGCACAGAGCTGCAAGTCGAGATCGACCCCACAGGACGCTACGCCCGGCAGCGCTTCATGGTCTTTGTCAACGGCAATTTCCCCGAGACTACGCGGCGCCTGGAAATCAAGATGCTGCTGCCCGACACGCGCACTGGCTGGGAGCTGATGCCCCCCATGCTGCACGTCTTTGACGCAAACCCGGTGCCTTTGAAAGTCCGGCTTTTCGAGCCGCTCGAGGGCACTCAGATCACTGCTGTCGAGCTGCCTGAGGGCTGCGAGCTGCTCAGCTCCCTGCCCTTGCCGCTGCCTGCCGGCGGCATGGCGCAATTGCAGTTGCGCTGCACCAGGCTGCCAGCTGGCAGCGACAAGCGCTTCGCCGCCAACCATCAAAGCCTGCCTTTCACCCTGCGCAGCAATCAGCCGCAGTTGCCGCAGTTGCAGGGCTGGCTGAATTTCAGAAACCATAAAAACCTGCCGACAGCGGCAAACGCAGAAACGGAAACCGCAGTGACTGAAACCAGCCAAACGGCTCAGATCAAGCCGCTCTTGATCGAGCAGGCCGTGCTGAAACAGCTGCTGCGCGCCCAGCAGGGCGTAAGCGATATCAAAGTGCTGGATCTGCGCGATAAAGAGGACTTCGATAACGGGCATATACCCGACAGTGTCTCCTACCCCAGTACCGCCTGGAACCTGCAAAACCCGCCCTGGAGCGCCAACGCAGTGCTCATACTGATCGCTGAAGATGAGCAGAGAGCCATCAGCGCCGCCGCCGAACTGGGCAAAACCCCCTGCCGCAGCATCCTCGTGCTGCGCGGCGGATACCCCGCCTGGAGATAGACAAAGGGGGAGGACACGAAGAGACACGAAGACACACGAAGACACACGAAGAGGCACGAAGAGGCACAAAGAAACAAAGACACACGAAAACACACCTGGGAACGCCGGCTACCAGCCTATTGGCGCTAACTTAACAGTTTTCAAAGAAGAATCAAGGAAAAAACCATTGTTAAAAGTGCTAGGTAAATTCTTGCTATGCAAGATATTATCCTAAACAAGGGCGCGAAGCGCCTTCTTTAATCTTGCCAGCGGTGGCGCGAAGCGCCATACTATAAT
>JAAZIY010000382.1 GCA_012800625.1 Lentisphaerota bacterium | reverse complement strand
CCCCTTCGTGCCCCTTCGTGTTCCTTCGTGTGTCTTCGTGTCCTCCCCCCTTCGTGGCCTCCCCCCTTCGTGGCCCTCTTATTCCACGTTCATTATCTGCTCCCTTATCCTTCCCAGCTCGCCTTTCATTTGCAGTGCCATGCCGGCTATATTCAGGTCGGCGGTTTTAGCAGAGAGCGTATTGATCTCTCGGTTCATCTCCTGTCCCAGGAAGTCCAGGCTACGCCCTGGCTCCCCGGCATTTTCCAACAGCTCGAAAAACTGAGTCAGGTGGCTATGCAGGCGCACTACTTCCTCGTTAATATCTGCCCGTTCGGCATAGAAGACAATTTCCTTCGCCAGGCGTTCGTCTTCCAGGCTCAGTTCCAGCCCCAGTTTGGCGATACGTTCTTGCAGCCGCAGCTTTTGCTGTTGCAGCGCCTCGTCTTCCCTGGCTCGTATCTGCTCCAAGAGCCGCTGCAGATTTTTGCCTCGCTCTTGCAGGTCCAGGCGCAGGCTCTCTCCCTCTTTCAGGCGCATGATATCCAGTTCGGCGACGGCGTCCAGCAGGGCTTTTTCGGCCAGCTCTTGCAGCGGCTCATATGGCGCGCTGTCATTGCTCAGCAAGACCCCGGGTATTTCCAGCAGGTCCGCTATGCTCGGCTCGCAGCGCAGGCCGCTGACCTTAGCCGCCTGGCGCAGCAGCTCCGCCGCCGCCTTGGCTGCCGCCAGGTCTATGCTAGCCAGCAAGCTGCTTTGTTCCGGATTCAAGCGATAACCCAGTGTCACATTCAGGCTGCCACGCGAAAGCCGCTCCTGCAGCAAAAGCCGCAGCCGCGGTTCCAGCTTGCCCAGTTCACGCGGCAGGGTGAAACGCATCTCCAGCTGACGACGGCTATTAACCGCCGAAAGCTCTATGCTTACCGAGTTGCCCGAACTCTCCGCAAGCCCGCGACCATAACCAGTCATGCTACGCATAAATTATCCCAACTGAAATGAAAGAAGAAGAAGGACACTAAGACACACAAAGCAACACCAAGCTGGCTCTTCCGCCCTCAGTTTTAGGCGTCTTTAGGAATACACCCGGATTTCCCGGCAAAGCGCTAGTCCGGCACTACATTGAGCCTAAGCCACTGCCCGGCTTATGTCCATCCACAGCACAATTTTGTCAGGAGGCCAGCCATGAACCAGAAATCTTCTCTTAAAATTGTCAAGTTCGACGGCGTATTCACCCCGGCCTTGCGTCGCCGTCTGCAAGCCAAGCGTCTCGAACTCGGTCTGCCCTATCAGCGACTAGGCATGCTATTGCAGATCAATTGGTCAACCATCAGAAAATGGGAGTGCGGCCAGACCCGCTGCTGCAATATAAATCTGCGCAAAAGGGTGGAGAATTTTCTCAACGGCAAGTATGACAAGCTCATCATCAAGCAGATGCAGGACCCGCTTACCGGGTCTTATCCCATCAGGCCATCCTATAACGTCATCAAATGCATGGAGAAATTTTCCAATACCTATCAGATTTTGAAGCCCAGGCCCGATTTGCGCGCCAGCCTGATAAAAAATCTAGACCTGGTCACCAACCAAAGCATCGAGCACCTATTTCAGAGCACACTCGACAAAATCATTAACAACAATTAAGCAAAGCTCAAAAAAGCGGAAGCCGGGTTTTACAGCTCCAGGTCTATATACACCGGGCAGTGGTCTGAGCCTAGGACCTCGGCTTGTATGCCGGCGGCGGCCACTCTGCCGGCAAAGCCCTGGTTGACACAATGGTAGTCTATCCTCCAGCCCACGTTGCGTTTGCGTGCCGCCGAGCGATACGACCACCAGGTATAGTGTTCCGGCTCGGAGTTGAATTTGCGGAAGCTGTCGACGAATCCGGCGGCCACGAATTTATCCATCCATGCCCGCTCCTCCGGCAGGAATCCCGGGCTGCCCACATTTTCCTTAGGTCTTGCCAGGTCTATCTCCTTGTGTGCGATATTATAGTCTCCGCAGATAAGCACTTGTTTCCCTGTAGCCAGCAAGCCCAGGCATTTTTCCAGGATAGCGTCACAGAAATCGATTTTATACTCCAGTCTGGCGCCCGCCTCCTGGCTATTTGGAAAGTAGCAGTTCAGCAAATAGAACTGCGGGTATTCCAGGATCATCACTCTGCCTTCGACATCAAACTCTGCGCAGCCCATATTTTCCAGGCTCAGCGGTTCTTCCCTGTAGTAAGTGCCCACGCCGCTATAGCCCTTGCGTTCCGCCGGAAAAAGCGCGAATTTATAGCCTTGCGCCTTCAGCAGACTGTCGCCCAGCTGTGATTCCTCCGCCTTGGTTTCCTGCAGGCAGACACAGTCCGCACCGGTTTCCTTCAACCAACCAAAAAAACCTTTTTTTTCACAAGCCCGTATGCCATTCACGTTCCAGGATATTATCTTCTGCATTTAACTTCCTTCTCTACACCCCGTCCAAAAAGGTTACCCAGCAGGATTTTGGACACTAAGACACACAAAGTCACACGAAGTCGTCTTCGTCTAAAATTAAATTTTCTGCCAAAAACTGAGTTTTTCAGGAGAATTTTACTTTTGTGATTAACCAGCCATGGTCAATACTACTGGTAAAACTAGAATCATCAGGTGAATTGTGCCGCAGAAATGAGCCATTTTATTCTTTAGCACAATTTACCAAAGCGTTGTATCTATCTGCGCCGTAGGCGTATAGCCACAAAGCGTCGTATCTGCCTGCGCCGTAGGCATATAGCCATAAAGCGTCGTATCTATCTGCGCCGTAGGCATATAGCCACAAAGCGTCGTATCTACCTGCGCCGTAGGCGCATAACCATGCTTAACCCCAGGCTTCAGCCTGGGGTGCAGGCAACCATCAAAACCGGCGCCTCGTAGAGGCGCTACTATGCCCCCCTTTCTTTGCGCCTTTGCGTACTCCTCCTACAGCCCCAAGGGCCGCCCCAGTACCTCCTTCATGACCACCGCGCGCCGCAGCTCGCGTTTACTGCATTTCAGTCCGCGTTTACGCCAGCTGGCTGCTTTCAGTCTAGTCACTTTGCGCAGCAGAGGCTGAGCCGGAGCCGGCTTCGCCTCAGGCAGCGGCTCCACCGGCGGGCGCGGTTTTGCCGGCGGACTCTCCTTGATTTCAGGCGTCCTTTCCATTTCCAGGCGCTGCTGCAGTATCTCGTCAAGAAACTCACGCAGCCCGCCGCTACGCTCTCGTCTTTCCCCCGAGCCAGACTCCGGCGACGGCAGCGATGGCGGCGCGGCGTTTTTCCCGCTATTCTGCTCACGTCTTTTCTGCAGTTTTTTCTGTTCCGTGACCACATTTGCGATGACCACGGCAAAGAAGACGAGCAGTCCAATCCAGTTATTCATAAAATCACCCGCATATTTCCACGGCACAGCCTTTTTATACTTTAGTGTGCTTTGTATTCTCCCCTGTCTCTCCGCCGCCTATGCTATTACGCATATCGGTATCCGCCTTAATGTTTTCCAGCCTATAGTAGTCCATCACGCCCATTTTACCTTCTCGCAGGGCGCTAGCCAGGGCCAGCGGCACCTCGGCTTCAGCGGCGGTGACATTAGCCTGCATTTCCTGCACCTTGGCCAGCATTTCCTGTTCCAGGGCCACTGCCGCGGCCCGGCGCACCTCGGCCCTTGCCTGTGCCACGCGCGTATCCGCTTCGGCTTGTTCGGCTTGCAGGCGCGCGCCCACATTGTCGCCAATATCCACGTCGGCGATATCTATAGACAGTATTTCGAATGCGGTGCCGCTGTCCAGCCCTTTTTCCTGCACTCGTTTCGAGATCAAGTCCGGGTTTTCCAGCACTGCGGTATATGAGTCTGACGAGCCTATGGTACTCACGATGCCTTCGCCGACACGCGCGATAATTGTTTCCTCGGTGGCACCGCCCACCAGGCGGTCCAGATTGGTGCGCACCGTCACTCTTGCCTTCGCCTTCACCTGGATACCATCCTTGGCCACTGCGTCTATGGAGACCCGTCCTTTGCTCGGGTCCGGACAGTCAATCACCCGCGGATTAACGCTGGTACACACGGCGTCAAACACGTCTCTGCCGGCCAGGTCTATGGCGGCGGCGCGCATAAAGTCAAGATTAATGCCCGCCTTGTCGGCGGCGATCAAGGCATTCACCACTTTCAGCACATCGCCGCCGGCCATGTAGTGGCACTCCAGATCATTATTGCTGATGCTTACGATACCGGCTTTGCGCAGCTGTATATAGGCGCGCACGATCAAGGCAGGCGGTATCTTGCGCAGCGACATGCCAACCAAGGTGACAAAGGAAACCGAGGCGCCCGAGGCCCAGGCCTGAATCCAAATGCCGAAAAAATGAAACATCACCGAGCCCATCACCAACAGCGCAATGACCGCAACAATCCCAAGAATGATAAAAATAGGCATGATTACTCCTCTTTAAACAAAACTAAAAAAATAAAACACTCCGTCCAAATTATTTGCCCGACCGAAAAAGCCAGCCCTAAAAATTAGGAAGCGCTGGCCTGGCTGCGGCCCGCAGGGCCGCAGTCAGGCCCTTAGTGTCCCTTCGTGCCCCTTCGTGTCTCTTCGTGTCCCTTCGTGTCCTTTCCCTTCCTCTAGGCTTTTTCCACCACGATCCGATTACCCTCCACCTCGATGACTCGCACCACTGTACCCGCCTCCAGTATATCCCCTTCGCTCACCACATCATATCGCCGTTCATCAATTTGCACCTTGCCGGAGGGTCGCAGCATAGTAACACAGACCCCTTCGCGCCCCAGCAGTTCCGCGTATTTCAGATCATAGCTACGCCATTCAGCGGCCTCGCCCTCAACCAGAAGGCGCTTGCCGGCGCTAGTTTTAGGGAAGTATTTGAACCAGAGCGCGCCGGCCACCACGGCAAAGACCATAGTCAAGACGGTCGCCAGCAGCCCGGCGCCAAAGCCCTGCCGCATAAAAACCCCGGCCAGGCCGGCCACCACGCAGACTGCACCCAAGACCCCCATCACCCCGCCAGGCAGCAGCAGCTCGGCGAAAAAAAGCAGCAGCCCAGAAACCAGCAAGGCACAAATTACGGTGAGTGTCATCAGCAAACTCCTTTAAACAGCTATAAAATACCGTCACAAGCCACAACTTACAAGCCCGTTCCCTTAGTGTTCCTTCGCGTTCCTTCGTGTGTCTTCGTGTCCTCCCCCCCGGAACCCCGGCTATATTATGTCTTCACCCGAAACAGGAGACGGTCTTGCTACGCATCTTTATTTATTTATTCCCGGTTATCATCAACTACATACTAGGCGGGGTATTTTTCATTAGCGCGCAGCGTTTTTCCGAGTCTGGCGCCGGTGCCGTACTCATCACTGGCACGATGGCGATGTGGGCCTTGGTTTACTCATTTGTCTCGCTGCTTATTGGGCGCGTCGTCAACGAAAAAAACGCCCCTGGCATCATCATCAGCGGCGCTGTGGTCCTCACTTTGGTATCACTAGCCTTTGTCAGTTTGCCCAGGCTGGGCCTAGTTTACCTATGGGTGGCGCTCACCGGCGTTGGCAGCGCCTTATACTGCACGCCGTTTCAGGTCTTCATGAAGAGCTTCGAGCGCCGCGGCTCTTCCGGCGGCATAGTTTACGCCACCGCCATGTACACTGCCGCCTGGAGCGCCGGCATGGCCATTGGCCCCTTCATCTTTGCCCTGTTGCCCTGGCGCCTGGCCTTCTACCTCAATGCCGCGCTGTCGGCATGCCTGGTGCTCGGCGTACTGCTGGTGCAAAAGCTCAGACCCGAGCCGGGGCAGGGCGCCGCAGGTGCCCCCGAACCCGAACCCGAGCCATCTGCCTCCCACCCGCAGACCGACTACAGCGCCTACCCGGACTACGCCTGGCTGGGCTGGATCGGAGCCGGCCTGGGCAGCGTCACCATTTCCTTTGTACGCACCCTCGAGCCTAAGCTGGCCTTTGATTTGGGCATCGCCAAGGCTCATGCCGGCTGCATTTTGGCTTTAGTCAGCCTAATGCAGGTGCTTTGGGCCTTGCTTTTAATCAGGAGCCGGCTCTGGATGTACCGCGCCGGCCTCGCCCTCTGGGCCGGTCTGGCCGGCCTGCTTGGCTGTCTGCTTTTTGCCTTTGCCAAGACCCTGCCGCTGCTTTATCTGGCAGCGGTCTTATACGGCAGCTACAGCAGTTTTTTCTTTTTCACCCTGGTGTTTTTTGCTTTGGTGCACAGCAGCAAGAGCTCCCGCTACTTATCCATCAACGAAGCCGTGGTCGGCATAGCCGGCATAAGCGGGGCTATTTTAGGCGGTTTGATTGCCGCCTTCAGCAGCACCAATGCCACTTTTATATTTGCCGCGTTGATTATCCTGCTAGCCACCCTGCACCGTTATGCGGCCATGCGTAAAAATCCCGCGCCGCTCTCACTGCCCAAGAAAACCGCCTAGCATCAACTGCAGGACAAAGGCCATATTCATGCTGCTCAGCTCGGCGGCACGCTCGCCCAGGGCGGCATTCTTTTGCCTGGCGCGCGCCGGCATGCTCTGCACATCCTGCTTGCTGAAACCCTCCGGCGCTGGCGCCAGCGGCAGGACCTCCTGCAGTTCCGCGGGTATGTCCACCTTCTGCCACTTGTCCACGGCGGCAAAGCCATTTGTCTCCGCCTGCCATTCATAGCTCTCGACAAGCAGCTTGTCGCGGCAGAAGCTCAGCAGCTTGAATCCGGGCCGGTGGCTGCGCCCTATGGCGGGAGCACAAAACTGCTGCCAATGCGCCGCCGCCTTGAATTCCAGGTCCAGATGCAGATGCCCGCTGAAAACCGCCAGCACCTGGCGCTGGTCCTGCAATTGCTTTTGCAGCTTGGGGGCATCCAGAAAGCAGGGCGGATAGACCGGCTCATGTGTGATAACAAAGCTAGGGCGCCGCTGATGAGCTTGCAATTGCGTCTCCAGCCAGGCCAGGCTGTCCGCCTTATATGTCAGACAGCCTTCCTGCGCAGCCTGTTCATCCGGCGTCATAAAGACAAAATGGAAGCCGGCATAAGTAAAGCTTTTCTTTTCGGCACCAAAGACCCGTTCAAACTCCCAGGGCCAATTATCGCCCGGGATTATCTCATAGCCGCCGGGCAGATACCGGTCCAGGAAGCCTTTCAGCCAGCGTTGTCGCCGCAATTCCAGGCTGTCGCCCTCAATTTCCTCGAGTGCGCTTGCTGGCAGTCCGCAGTTATCTCCGCTAATAAAGCAAAGCTCCGCTTTTAGTTCTCCGCTGACCAGTTCACATGCCTGGCGCACCAGGTCCTCGCTGCTTTTATCGGTGATATGCAGATCACTCAGCCAGGCCACCCGAAACAGCACTGGCTCTTTCAATTCAGCCCAGGCGGGTTTAGGCATAGTTTGTATCTCAAGGTGTTTAGCGGCATTAATCAGCCGGCTCATTGAGCTTTGCGCCAAAACCGCAGTGCCCAGCAAACACAAAATCATACCTAAACGACAAAACATATTCTTAGCCTCAGCATCTTATCTTTGCCCTTGGTGTCCCTTCGTGGCTTTAAACCCATACGGTAGGCAGCACCTCGTCCTGCTTAGCGGCGTGCAGGCTAACATCGCCCCGGCCCAGCTCGGCCAATTTTTCCCTGGCGCCCTGTTCAGCCAGTTCATATGTATTACATTCCCTGCTGATATGCACCAGCAGCAGGTTTTGCGTATTATCCGAGATTGTTTTCTCCAGCAGCTCTTGGCTTTGCACATTACTCAGGTGTCCATGCGAGCCAAGTATACGCTGTTTCAGCCTCCAGGGCCGTTTTGACGCTGCCAGCAGGTCCAGGTCATGATTACTTTCCAGGGCCAGCGTATCACAGCTACGCAGCTGGTATTCCGCCATTTGACCGAACTGTCCCAGGTCCATTGCTATACCCACTTTTCGCGAGGCGCTACTGAGCACGTATCCCACCGGTTCCACGGCGTCGTGCTGCACTGAAAACGGCAGCACCGAAAAATCAGCCAGCTCGAATTCTTCGCCCGGGGTAAAAATCACATTCACCCTCAGCTTATCGTCCTTGGCCTGCAAGTGTTCGGCGCAAAGCCGGCTGGCATATACCGGAGCCTCAAAATGATTAGCGCAGACCCTTAGGCCGCAGACATGGTCCCGGTGTTCATGCGTCACCAGGATGCCTTTTACCAATGACTCACAAATCCCGCACTGTTTCATTCGCCGCCGTGTTTCCCGCAGGCTAAAGCCGGCGTCTATCAGCAGTCCGCTACGCTCATTATGCACCAGGATAGCATTACCCTTGCTACCGCTACCCAGCACAGTGACCCCTACACAACCCATATCTAAAAACTCATCTTACTTACAGTTAAATCACGCACATCAAGCCCCCCCCTTCGTGTCTCTCCCCTGGGATCGCCGGCATCCTTGCCGGCTCCCACTTCTCCCAACCGATCACCTTGTTTTTGCTAATAGGAAGCTCTGGTCAAGCGGCGGCTCGCAGAGCCGCCGTTTGACCCTTAGTGTTCTTTCGTGCCCCTTGGTGTCTCTTCGTGTCCTCCCCATTCGGATCCCTTCGTACCCAACACAGCCGCAGCCACCTTGCCGACCACGTCGCTATCTCCCCCCAGTTCCTGCAGAGTTTTGCCCATGCCTTCCAGCACCAGTTCTCTTCTCTCACCGCCCGGCAATATATCCTTTAGGGCTTTTGCCAGCCTTTGCGGGTTAGCCTCATGTTGCAGGCATTCCTCGAAGACACAGGAGTCCGTCACCAGGTTGGCTATGCTCACGTAGGGCAGCTTCACCAGGCGTTTGCCGATTTGCCAGGTCAGCGCATTGACCTTATAGAAGACCACCAGCGGCAGCCCCAGGATCACCGCTTCGACGCTCACGGTGCCGCTCGCAGCGATACCGGCGGCGCCTTCGAGCATACGCCGCCGCGTCTCGCCGACGCTCATTTTGATCTCCGGCAAAACCAGCCTTTTCGCTTCCCGCGCCAGTATTTCTCTGGCCAACTCCAGGTTTTTTTGTCTTTGCAGCGGCATTTCAAAGCACAGTTCCGGCCTTTCCTCATGCAGCAAAGCGCAGGTATGCAGCAATATAGGCAGCAGGCGTTTCAGCTCGCCGCTACGGCTGCCGGGCAGCAGCAAAACCAGGTTTTCCCGCCGCGGCACTGCCAGCTGCCGCAGCGGAGACAGTATCTGCAACAGCGGATGCCCGACAAACTCGGCAGGCATCTCATAGCCGGCATACAGCGCCGGCTCGAAGGGAAAAATACAGAGCATGCGCGACACCGTCGCCGCAATCTTAGGAATACGACCCTTCTTCCAAGCCCAGACCTGCGGACTGATATAGTAAACCACCGGAATACCATGCCGCCGCAAAGCCTTAGCCAGACGCAAATTGAAACCCGGATAGTCTATCAGCACCACGCACTGCGGACGCTCAGCGCAGATTTGAGCCAAAATCCGGCGAAAAAGACCGATAAACATGGGCAGGTGCTTGATGACCTCCAAAATGCCGACCACGCCCAGCTCGCTGGAGTCAACCACGGTCTCCACGCCGGCCTGGCGCATCAGCTCCGCCCCCATGCCCTTCAGGCGCAGCTCCGCACGCCGCCGCAAAAGCTCGCCGGCCAGCTGCGCGCCGTAGTTGTCGCCGGAGGCCTCGCCGGCAATCAGCCAAATACTGGGTGGTTCAGGCATGCCTTATCCTTTAGACTGGGATGACTCCACCAAAAAAACCGCCTCTTCGGCGCTAAGATTATGCTCCGGCTTATACTCGAGCACCTTGCCTTCGAGCAGCACCCAGGAGGCCAGGATGTTCACCTGGTCCTCGCGGCACCAGTCAAGAAAATCCTCGATGCTGCAAAGATGTATATTCGGCGTATTATGCCAGTCATAGGGCAGGGCGGGGGTCACCGGCATCCTGCCGCCCAGGCTGAAAACCAGGCGCACCAGCCAATGCGCGAAGTTTGGAAAGCTAATGACTGCGAAGCGCCCTATGCGCAGCGTCTCCCGCAGCACATCCAGAGCGTGATACAGCGTCTGCACTGTGTTTTGCAGGATAACATAATCGAAGCTCTGGTCCTGGAAAGAGCCTAGGCCCTTCTCAAGATCACTGTGATATATAGGCAGGCCCCGTTCTATGCAGCGTATCACCGCCTCCTGGTCGCGCTCGACCCCCTGCACAAAGGCCTGGCACTCGTCGGCCAGGCGCAGCAGCAAGTCGCCTTCGCCGCAGCCTATGTCAAGCACCGAACTGCCCGGCAGCAGCATACTGGCGATCACCGCATCCTGCCAGCGCGCCGTCAAATCCGCGGCAGTCTCCCGATGTCGAGCCTGCAGATAGCCGGCACGCTCCAGAACACGGCGCAAAGAATCCAAATCAGACTCTATGCCCAGCTCATTCAAGACCTTTAACAGCCCCGGAGCAATACTGAATTGTTCAAGCCCTTCAGACATATTTCGTGTTTTTTCAAAATAGCCAACTTAGTGTGTCTTCGTGTCTCTTCGTGTGTCTTCGTGTGTCTTCGTGTCCTCCCCCCTTCGTGTCCTTCTCCTCTTCGAACACCGCCATCCTTGCCGGCTCCCTTTTTCCAACAAACTAAAACGGGCAAGCGGCTTATGCGGCGCCGCAGGCGCCGCATAAGCCCTTCGTGTGCCTTCGTGGCCCTTCGTGCCTCTTCGTGTCCTCCCCCTTCGTGTACCTTTGTGGCTCAAAGCCTCTTTGGACGGGGGGCCACTCAGTACTTCATGATTTTACGTTCTCTGCTAGGCGCCAGCAGGAAGGCGCGCAGCAGGCGCCCCACCGGCTCGGTGTCAACCAGGAAGGCGTCATGCCCGGAGGCGCTTTCCAGCTCCACATAGGTCACCGGCAGCTTCGCCTTCAGCATGGCGTCAACAAAATCCCGGCATTCATCCGGCGGATACAGCCAGTCGCTCGAAAACGAGACCACCAGCATCTCCGCCGTGATACGCCGGCAGGCCTGCACCAGGTCGCCGCCGCCCCAGGTCTCGGCGGCGTCGTATCTGTCCATCGCCCTAGTGATATAAAGATAGCTGTTGGCGTCGAAGCGCTGCACGAAGCTGCGGCTCTGATAACGCAGATAGCTCTCCACCTCGAATTCGGTGTCAAACTGCTCCGGCTCCTGCTCCTGCCTCAGACGGGCACGACCGAATTTGCGGTCCATCCCCTTGCCGGAAAGATAAGTAATATGCCCGAGCATGCGCGCCGCTTCCAGACCGCGCAGCGGCGGCTTGCCCTCGTAATAGTCGCCCCCGGCAAAATCCTTGTCATGCATAATGGCATGCCTGGCCACCATATTGAAGCCCAGCCCCTGGGCCGGCAACTTCGGCCCGGAGGCCAAAATGATGCATTTGCCCACGCGCCCCGGATAACGCAAGGCCCATTCCAGCGCCTGCTGTCCGCCCAGAGAACCGCCGCAGACCGCGTACAGATGCTCGACCCCAAGGCGGTCCAAGAGCTGACGCTGCATCTCGACCCAGTCGGCGATGCTCACCGCAGGAAAACTCAGCCCGTAGGGTCTACCGCTGGCCGGATTGATGCTGCCCGGCCCCGTGCTGCCATTGCAGCTGCCCAGCACATTGGCGCAGATAACGCAAAAACGCTCCGTGTCTATGGCCTTGCCCGGACCTACCACCGCATCCCACCAGCCCGGACGGCTCTGCCGCCACAGCCTGCCGTTGCTGCGCGTCTGTCCGTCCCAGCCGGCCACATGGGCGTCACCGCTAAGTGCGTGCGCGATAAGAATCACGTTGTCCTGGGCCAAGCGCAGGTCGCCGTAAACCTCGTACTCCACTTCGACTTCAGTCAAAACGGAGCCGTCCTGCAGACGAAAAGGGCGACCCGGCGCAGTAAGCTCGAGCTTGCGTGCGCTAGTCCAGCCCACCGAACGCAGGCTGTCAGGGGAGTCATATTTCTTTTTTACTGGTCGAGAGCTGAAAATCAAACCCTCCTATAATGATAAACTCAGGCTAAACCCTATACTGTAATATCTAAATAATCTTTTTTCTGCACACTTAGCGTGCCTTCGTGCCTCTTCGTGTCTCTTCGTGTCCTCCCCCTTTGGCACTTAGCGTGCCTTCGTGCGTCTTCGTGTCTCTTCGTGTCCTCCCCCTTTGGCACTT
>JAAZIY010000381.1 GCA_012800625.1 Lentisphaerota bacterium | reverse complement strand
TTAGTGTGTCTTAGTGTGTCTTAGTGTGTCTTAGTGTGTCTTAGTGTGTCTTAGTGTGTCTTAGTGTGTCTTAGTGTGTCTTAGTGTGTCTTAGTGTGTCTTAGTGTGTCTTAGTGTCTAAAAAAACCTTAAAAAAGCAATGAAATTGCACTGAAAAGCTAGCTGATATGCCCACCACCAAGTCCATACCCGGGTCTGCCTGGCTCATCCTGCTCTGCCTGCTGGCACTGCTCCTGTATGTGCCCCCCATGCTGCTGAGCGAGCTGCATGGCGGCGAAGAGGCCGGCTTTGCCGCCATCGCCCGCGAGATGCTCAGCAACGGAAATTTCCTGCAGCCGCGGCTGCAGGGCAATGCGGTCAAGGTCTTCCCGCTCTATCCCTGGCTGGTCTGCCTCTTCTCTTTTGGCAGGCCGCCTAGCCTAGTCAGCATACGCCTGCCCGCCCTGCTTTCGGTCTGGGGCCTGGCGCTGCTCTGCGGTATAACTGCCCATCGCAGCAAGGGCAAGCTGGCCGGTTTTATCGCCGCCTCAGTGGTGCTCTGCTGCGTAGCCTCCCTGCGCATAGGCTGTCGGGCGCAGACCGCCAGCCTGGCGGCTTTTTTCCTGACCCTGGCCTGGTTTTGCTGGTATCGCTTCGGGCCGCAGGAGCAGCGCTGGCATCTGGCCTGGGGCACTGCCCTGGCCTGTCTTTTCTTCGGCGTTATGAGCGCCGGCGCCGCAGTCATCCCCCTGTTTTATCTGCCCCTGCTCATCACCAGGAATCCCCCCAGGACCCTGCGCCAGCTGCAGGCCGCGCCCCATGTCATTACCCTGGCGATCTTCGCCCTGCTCTGCCTGGTTTACATCAAATTCATCTGTCAGCAGCCATTTTTCCCCTGGGATGCACTCTCCTTCAGCGCGCCGGAAAGCCGCAGCCTCTCGCTTTTGCGCCAGCCCTTCAGCTTCAGCGCAAAAGTCTTCGTCTATCTGCTGCCCTGGAGCCTGTTCGCCTGGGCTCCCTTCTGCCTGGCTCTGCGTCAATTCGAGCCAGTGGGCACCATGTGCAGTTTTTTCCGCGCCCTGGTTTTCGTGCCCCTGCTGCTTTTTCTTTTCTGGCCCGGCGCCGCGGCTATCTGGCTGCTGCCCGCCCTGGGGCCGATGGCGGTGCTTATCGGCATACATTTTGAAATAACCGTGAATTGGTACAGGCGCTTTTTTACCTGGAGCGCCAGGCTGCTCTACATCATGAGCGCAAGCCTGGCCGCCGCGGGAACCGCCTTTTGGCTACTAGTCTTCCTCGGAAACATAGAGCTGCACTCTGCCATACTCGAGAAAAGACTCCAGGATATCCTCGCCCTGCTCCTGGCGCTGGCCTGCGCCATACTGGCCAGCCTGAGCATCAAGCTCTGCCGGCGCGTCAAAAAGACGCCGCTCTGGCAGGCACTGCCGCTAAGTAGCGCCGCCCTGAGAATCAGCCTGCTGCTAAGCATTGGCTGCCTGCAAAGCTGGAGCGTGGGAGACCGCAAACTGGCCGGACTGAGCCTGGCCGCAGGCACAGGCGAACAGCCCGCGCCATATGCCGGACTGAGCCAAACCAAGCCCGAAACCACAGTCTATCTGCACGGCGACTACGCCTATCTGAGCGAATGCTACTACTTGCGCAGAGATATTGTGCGACTGACGAATTTTCCCGCCGGCCTGCCTGACAAACAAGAGCAGATATATCTGCTCAGCCAGCGCCAGCCCGCCGTGCCCAGCAGACAATGGGAGGCATTGAGTCCAAACGTGAATATGAGCCTGAGACGTCAATGGCAATGGCGCTTGCCGAATAAAAACAACCAATATAAGCTGAGCATAAGCAGGCAGGCCGAGAGCCAGCCCGGCGCACAGCCAACCTACCTGAGACTATATAAAGGCACTCTGAAAAACGAGTAAGGGCTTATGCGGCGCCGCAGAAGCCCTTAGTGTGCCTTCGTGTCCCTTAGTGTCCTTTCGTGTCCTCCCCCTTCGTGGTTCAAAAATCAGAAGCCAGCCTTGACTGGCATGCCGCCCTGGTTCATGGACTCATTGATGGCCAGCGTGAAGGCCAGGCTCTTGCAGGCGTCCTCATAGGGCGAGAGTATCTCGTCGGCGGGCACTTCGCCGAGCACCGCGTCGATAAAGGTCTCGTCGCACTCCTGCCCATAGTCGTTGGCCGCCTTGCCCTCGATGGTCATATTCGTAGTGCTTATCTTGTAAGCGCCGCCCAAGCCGTATTCGAGCTTGCCGCCGCCATTGGCATAGACGTTGAAATCGCCGGGGAAATTCCCAAAGCAACCGGTGGTGAAGGTGCCGATCAGACCGCTTTCGAATAATATCAGGGTCGAGGAAGCGTCGTCGACATCGTAGTTCTCCACGCCGCTAATCAGGCCGCGGCGACGCAGGGACTGCACCTGCTCTACCTCGCCGAAGAAATAGCGGCAGATATCAAAGTTGTGTATGGTCTGCTCCACAGCCTGCCCGCCGGACTGCTTCATTTGACGCCACCACCAGACCATGGGCATGCCGCCTAAGCGGTAGCAGCTAATGGTGCCCAGCTCCTGATGGTCCAGCCAGTTTTTGACAAAGGGCAGGCTCTCGACATAACGGCATTGCAGACCCACGGCGCTGATCAGCCCCTTGTCCTTGATGGCCTGGTTGACCTTGCGGGCATAGTCCAGGTCCAGAGTCATGGGCTTTTGCACAAACAAGTGTATGCCCTTTTCAATGGCGAGGAACTCCATGCCGTCATGCGCGCCAGGCTGCACGCAGACAAACAGGGCGTCGAGACGCTCCTGCTCGAGCATCGCTTTGTAGTCGGCGTAGGGCTTGGCGCCAAAACGCTCCGCCGTCGCCAGGCGGCGCTCCTCCAAAATGTCGCAGCAGGCCACAATGCGAGCCTTCTCAAGCATCTTCTCGAAATGACCAAAATGATACTGGGCAATGCCGCCGCAACCAATGAAACCAACCCGTAGCTGACTCATGAAAACCTCTTCAAATATTGATTAAAACTCAGGGAAAAAGAATAATATATAGTATATCACAGAAAAATAAAATTGACGGCCCTATGAATAAGCCGTTTTGGCTCGATTGGCCGGAAAGGACACTAAGCTACACCAAGACACACTAAGGCTTTTTGCCCGATTCGTCCGATTCGTCTGTTCAAGCCCCCCAGGCTCTACGGCGACCATTGGCCCAGTTCCCATTGCACGAAACTCATGAAAAAATTGCCGGCATAAGC
>JAAZIY010000380.1 GCA_012800625.1 Lentisphaerota bacterium | reverse complement strand
GAACACCTTTATGCCGCTTAACTTACCCATAGTAGCCATAGTCGGACGCCCCAATGTGGGCAAGTCGGCACTGTTCAACGCGATTTTGCACCGTCGTCTTTCCATCGTACATGAGCAAAGCGGGGTAACGCGCGACTGCGTCATGTCTCCAGCCGAGTATCAGGGCAAGCCTTTTTTGCTGGTTGACACCGGCGGTCTGGGCACTTTGAACCGTGAGAAAGGGGTGGACCTTTTTGACGGCATGATCCGCGAGCAGGTCAGCCGCGTGGTTGCCGAGGCCAGCGTGCTGGTCTGGGTGGTCAACTGTCAGGACGGCATTAGCGCGCAGGACGAAGAGGTTGGCGATTTTCTGCGCCGCAGCGGCAAGCCCATTGTGTTGTGTGCCAACAAGGCCGACAATCAGGTCGCCGCCCAGCTGGCGCTGGCTGATTTTGCCCCTTTGGGCATTGCCCAGATGGCTCCCACCAGCTGTACGCACAGCTCCGGCATAGGCAAGCTGCTGGACTTAGTAACGCCGCACATCCCCCGGGTTAGCCTCGAGGAGGAGGAACAGCCTCTGCGTATCGCCGTAGTGGGGCGCCCCAATGTGGGCAAATCATCGCTGGTCAACCGGATTTTAGGCGAGCAGCGCCTGATGGTCAGCGAAATAGCCGGCACTACGCGCGATGCCATAGATGTGCCCGTGCTACTGCGTCACGAGGGTCAGGAGCTGCCCGCCGTGCTGGTTGACACCGCCGGCATGCGGCGTAAAAAACAGGTGGACACTGTGGTGGAGTTCTTTAGCGCCAATCGCACTGAGAACGCCATACGGCGCAGCGATATAGTGCTTTTTATGATTGACGCGCAGCAGCCCTGCTCAACCCAGGAGCGCCGCATCGCCAGGCTGATTGTCGATGCGCGCAAACCATGCGTTATGCTGGCCAATAAATGGGACCTGCTGCACAAGGAAGGCCAGAAGCCGATTGACTTTGTCGCGCAGCTGCGCCATGATATGCCTTTTATGAATCATGCCCCGCTGCAAATCATCTCGGCCTTGAACGGCTATAATTTTTCGCGCATCGTCGAGCATCTTATCCATGTCAGGCAACAGATGCGCGTCATGGTGCCCACCGCGGTGTTTAACCAGTTTTTGGAGGATACGCTGCTGCGTAATCCGCCGGTCTCCAAAGGCACGCGGCGCTTCAAGATTTACTATGGCACGATGAAGTTTAATCCGCCGCCAAAATTCCTGCTTTTTGTTAACAGCAAAAACCTATGTCCGGCGAACTATCAGCAATTTTTGGCAAATCAGATACGCGAGGCCTTCTTTCCGGAGTCCGGGCTGCCCATAGTATTGGAAATACGCGAGAAGCCAAAGGCTGAAAAAGCCGCTCCCCGAGGCAAGGCAAAAAGCGGCGCGCGGAAGCAAAGGCAGGGGCGGGCGGCCAGAAGATAGCGGGCAGTTGCTGGGGACTTTTTTGGACACTAAGACACACCAAGACACACCAAGACACACTAAGGCGGCAAATGACCTTATGAGGATTATATTGGCTTCGGGTTCTCCGCGCCGGCGACAGTTGCTGGCGGCGGCGGGCATAGAATTTGACCTTTGCGAGGTGCAGATTGACGAGAGCGCGCTGCCTGGCGAGTGCGCCGAGCAGCTGGTCTGTCGTCTGGCGGCGCTGAAAGCGGCGGCTGCGGCGCGGCTTTTCCCTGGGCGTCTTTGTCTTGGCGCCGATACGCTGGTGGTTTGCGATGAAGAGATACTGGGCAAACCCGCCGATATGGCTCAGGCCGAGGCCATGCTTTTGCGTCTTTCCGGACGCAGCCACAGTGTTTTCACCGGGGTCAGCCTGCAGCGTGAGTGGGACCTGCGCCTGATTTGGCAGGCCGAAACCCGTGTGCGCTTCAAGGCGCTGGATCTGGCTGGGCTGCGGGCTTATCTGGCTCTGGTTAATCCCCTGGACAAGGCGGGGGCTTACGCCATACAGGAGCATGGCGAAAGGCTCATTGAAAACATAGAGGGGCTGCGCAGCAATGTAGTTGGGCTGCCCATCGAGCAGGTGCAGGAAAGACTGCAGGAGATCATGGCTGCCGATAGACTAAGGACTTGAAATGCGGGTGTTTTTGCAGAGGGTGAGCCGGGCGGCGGTTCATATTGACGGGGAGCTGGCCGGCAGCTGCGGGCGTGGACTGCTGCTGCTGCTCGGGGTCTGCCAGGGCGACAGCCAGGCCGAGGCCGACTACCTGGTGGAAAAGTGCCTTAATCTGCGTGTTTTCTCGGACGCGGAGGGCAAAATGAATCTCTCCCTGCTCGATATAGGCGGCGAGGCTCTGGTGATCAGCCAGTTCACCCTGTATGCCGACACCCGGCGCGGGCGGCGCCCCAGCTTTAGCGAGGCTGCTGCCCCGACGCTCTCCGAGCCGCTCTACGAGTACTTTGTCGGCCAACTGCGTGAATGCGGCAAGATAAAGGTGGCCTGTGGCCGCTTTGGCGCCGACATGCAGGTGAGCCTGGTGAACGATGGCCCGGTAAGCATTATGCTCGAAAAAAATGCTTGACACTAAAGCCAGACCTTGCCTAACCGGATTTTAGACTAGACCGCGTCTCGAAAGCGAGGAGCATAGTAGCGCCTCTACGAGGCGCCGGTTTTTGTGGCTGCCTGCACCCCAGGCTGAAGCCTGGGGTTAAGCATGGTTATGCGCCTACGGCGCAAATAGATACACAGTTTTGTAGCAAATTGTGCTAAGTGCAAAACGACTCGTTTCTGCAGCACAATGCATCAGATGATTTTGATTTTGCCAGAAGTATTAACCCTGGCTGGTTAACCACAAAAGCAAAACTCTCTTGAAAAACGCAGTTTTTGACAGAAAATCTAATTTTAGACGAAGACGACTTGTGTCTTGGTTCTGGCTGAAACGAAATTTTTGACAGTGACTTTTAATTGGAGTTTTGCTCAAAAACCTCAGATTTTTAATTGTGATAAGTACGAAAACCCCTTTCTGTTGAAAGTGATGAAGGTTCAGATTTGGGACAAAAATTGTCTCGAATGTCGTTGTTTTCAGTAAAACCTGTTCAGGGGCGGCTATATTATTTGCTTGTTGTCAATGTTTCTTTTGGACACAAGGATTTATGTATTACAAAGTAGTCAAACCGCAGCTGTCATACCCTATCAGCGCAGAATTGCTTGCCCTGCTGGAAAAAGAGCTGGAAGCCTGTGAGGGTAACAACAGCGCCTTGGCACGCAAGATCGGCATTGACCCAAGCTATTTGCATAAATATCTGCGGGGCACGGTGAAAAGTGTGTATACTGAAACCTGGATAAAGCTTTGTCGTTTTTTTCCTGAACCGGATCCTGAGGGTTTGATGATGAGCGGAAATACGTTTTCGCAACAGCCGTTTCAGTCCTACTGTCCTGTGATGGCTTCCGAGCTGCTTGCCGATAATGGCCGCCAGTCTTATATCCCCCCGGGCGAGTATGTCAAGAATAAGGCGCAAGCCCAGCGTTGTTTTCCGGAGAGCAGGGAGGGAGATTTTGTTGTTTCCGTTGTTGGCGAACAGATGCAGCCCTGGTATCCGGAGGGTTGCATCCTGCTGGCAAGGCCGAAGTTGAAGCTGAACAACTGGGACCCGGTGCTGGCAATCATGCGCAATGGAAACATATATTTCAGGACTTTCTTTGAGACAGACAGCAAGATCACACTT
>JAAZIY010000379.1 GCA_012800625.1 Lentisphaerota bacterium | reverse complement strand
CACCGCCAAATGACTACAGACCGGATAATAACCTGGACTTCGTTGGTGTCAATGTCGCTGAGCCGGAAAGCTTCAAATTGCTCTACCTGGGTGGCGCACTGAACTGGGAATGGCGCTTCCTACGCATACATGCCGAAAATAACCCTCAGTTGCAGCTCTCCGCCATCATCAAAAGCGGACCGCAAAGCTATTTTCGCAGCGGCATCAGTGAAAAATCGCTGGAAAACCTGGAAGACTATCCCGAAAGCACCATATTCTACGCCGATTACGACGCGGTAATCCTGGACTGCCAGGGCGCCGCGCTGCTCTCTGAAGCCGCTATCGAGGCGCTGCTGGCCTTTGTCGAGGGCAAAGGCGGCGGCATACTGCTGAGCGGAGACCCCGCCCTGTTGCCCGAGCCTTTGCTTGCACTCTGCCCGCTCTACTCCGCGCAAAGCCTACTCAGCGGACCGCAGACCAAAATGTATCCAGATGCAGAGCTTATCTTCGACCGACAGGCAGGCCGGCTAGCCAGAAGTGGAGCTGGCCTGCGGCTGCCCGCAGGCACCCTGCTTTGGCTCGGCCAAAAACTCAAGCCAGGTGCACGCAACGCCCTGGCATTGGATCAGACCGGCAAACAAAGTCTGCTGGCAGTGCAAAGCTACGGTGCCGGACGCAGCGCATTCCTGGGCACACAGGAAACCTGGAAATGGCGCTTTGAGGGCACACAGGAACTAAGCTGGCATAACAGCTTCTGGAACTGCCTGTTGCTCTGGCTAGCCGAACAAAAACAAGAGCAACTGCAGCCGGAAAACACGGCATTGCAAGCCGCTGTGGACGAAGTATGCCGCCTGGCAATTTTCGTCATGGGCAGCGATTTTAGTCCTGCGGCAGACAGCAGCCCCAAAGCATATATCACAGCTCCGAACGGACAGCTGCACGAAATCGACCTGCAGCCTGACAGCGACGAGCCAGGATTCTACAGTGCCGACTTTCTGCCGCAGCTGCCTGGTGAACACCGTATCCGCTGGCAAGTCAAGCTGCCCGAACAGAACCTGAGCCGCGAAAGTCTGCTCCTGGCCAGACAAAGCGGCAAAGAAATGCAAAATACCGAGTACCACGAGGAAACTCTACGCGACATAGCCCGCATTAGTGGTGGAAAATTCTTTACCAGCAAGGACTTCCTTAGCGGCAGGCCCACGCTACCCTTGTCAGAGCAGCTGCCGCAAAGACAAAGTAGCAAACCTTTGGCCTCTTCCTGGACGCTCTTGCTGAGCATCTGCGCCGTCTTTACCCTGCAATGGGCATTGCGACGACATCATGGACTTAAATAAATTGCCGAACTTTTGAACAAGAAAAACGATTTCAACATTAACAAGGAGTTATTATGAGCCAGTCATCGTCAATAAATTTTGGAGTCTGTGGCATTGGCCGCATGGGTAGAGCGCATGCCAAATACTTTAGTGAAAGCGCTTCGCCTTACCGCCTGGTAGCCGTCTGTGACAGGGAAGCCGCACGCAGCCGGGAATTGGCCGAAGATTATAACTGCAAAGCATATGACGACATAAATCAGTTCTGCGACGACCCCGACATGGAGCTGGTCATTATCTCCACTCCGTCGCTGCTGCATGCCAAAAATGCGCAGCTCGCCCTAGACAAGGGTAAAACCGTATTGCTGGAAAAACCGATCGCAGTTACCACAAATGATTATCTGCTGCTGCAAAAACTCCTGCAAAAGTATCCCGAGCGTCTTTTTTTCGGACACAACCATCGTTTTGAACCAGCCTTTGAAAACGCGCGGGAAATCGTCGCCTCCGGTCTTATCGGCAAGCCAGTGCTGGTGAAGCTCTGCAAGCATCATGATTTCATGCGCCGCAATGACTGGCAAATGCGCCTGGACTGCGGCGGCGGGCAGCTCAGTGTCTGGGGACCGCATCTTATCGACCAGGGGCTGCAGTGGCTGGGAGAACCCGCTAAACAGGTGCATAGCCAGCTGCAAAGAGTTCTCACGCCCGGTGACGGTGACGACCACGTCAAGATCAGCCTAAGCGGCACCGGCCCTTTGCTAGTCGAAATCGAAATCAGCAACTGCGTTGCTATTCCCGGACCTTATTGCACCATTTATGGCGACCGCGGCGCACTGCTCTATCAGCAGAACCAAAAGAACATCGAGCTGAAATACCTGAGCCCCGAGTTTGTCTGGGACGACATAGAGGCCAGCAGCGAGGCCCCCAAGCCGGGCGAAGGCATGCACCGAGACCATAACCTGCCCTGGATCAGTGAAATCCGCCCTGTCCAGCCCGAAATCAGCATGTGGGCGCAAGTGGAAATCGCAATGGCCATACATCTTTACAATGCCCTGCGCAATAACATACCCTTCCCGGTAAGCAGCTCCGATGCCATGGAAGTCGTACGCGTGAGCGAACTAGTCAAGGCACAGAACCCACAGTTTAACTGGGCAAAGTAAAGCACCCGCTTCGTGTCCTTCGCGTCCTCCTCCCCCCAGTCACCCCGGGTTCGTCACATGTCCCAGCCCAGCTTCAAAGCCGAATACACCACTGCTCCCCTCAAGCAGACCATGTTCAAGGCTGCGCTTGCCATGTTGCCGGCCACTCTAGCCATGTCGGGCTACAATATCACCGACACATTTTTCGTAGGCAGGCTAGGCCAGACCGCCCCGTTAGCGGCCATGGGCTACACTTTTCCGGTGGTCATGTTTTACAACTGCATATTTTTCGGTCTGGGCAGCGGCAGCATGGCCAACTTGGCTCACGCTTTAGGCCGCAAGGACGGGCGCCAGGCTCAAGCAATAGTGGGTTCAAGCATACTTCTCATTTCACTCACTTCTATATGCCTGGCCTGGTTAGGCATAACTTGGGGCGACAGTATATTTATTCGCCTGGGCGCTCGGGGAGAAACCCTGGAGCAAGTGCGCGCCTACATGAATGTCTGGTTTGCCGGCAGCATCGCCGCTGCGCTTTCCCGGGAGGGCAACAAGATACTCATCGCCGCCGGCTCGCCCAGGGTTTCAAGCAGCATGACAGTCATCGGCATGCTGCTCAACGTCATCCTCGACCCCATTTTTATTTTCGGCTGGGGTTTTGTTCCGGGCATGGGCATCAAGGGAGCCGCCATTGCCACGGTGATTTCGCAGTCGCTTAGCAGCTTCGTCATCCTCATTATCCTCAAGCGCAAGCAGCTGCTTGCGCCAAGCACACTCAGCCCCTCCAGGGTCTGGCAGAGTTGGGGTTTAATCATCCGCTATGGTGTGCCGGCCATGCTAGGCATGCTTCTGGTACCCATCGCCAACTCGATCATCACCCACATCACCGCGCAGTTCGGCGACGTGGCACTGGCCGGTGTCTCCGCCGCCAGCCGTCTTGAAATGGTCGCCTTCGTCTTTCCCATGGCTCTGGGCACCACGCTGATGCCCATGATGGCACAGAATTTCGGCGCCGGCCTTTATCAGCGCGTCAAGGACTGCCTGCGCATCTCGCTACATTTCTCCTTCTGGTTTCTTTTCATCATAGGCCTGGTGTATGTCGCTGCCGCGCCGCTTCTGGTTGGTATTTTCACGCCGGAGAAGCCGGTGCAGGCGGTCATGATCACCTATCTGCGCATCATCCCGCTAGGTCTCTGCATGGTGGAGTGCATGCGTTTTGCCGGCTTTGCCCTCATGGCCTGCGCGCAGCCCAAAACCGACGCCCTGCTCAAGGCTCTTCGCGTTGTCGGTCTGCACATACCGCTGTCGCTGTTGGCGCTTCATATGCACAGCCTGCCCGGAGTATTCTTCGCCAGGCTAATATCCGACGTGCTCGGCGGGCTCATCGTCATGTTCTTCGCATGGCGCATGCTCAATAAGCTTACAGCAAACAAAAAGGAGCAGCGCGATGTGACGCAGAGCCTCCCGAACCCTCAGCCAACAAACTTGGCGAACTGAGCCAGGAAGCCCTGCAGGGTCTTCAGGCTTTTCTCGTCGCTAACCCCGCCCTCCTTGTCCAGTCGCGAGCCTACATTGCCGAAGTAGGCCTCCGGCTGAGCCATGACTGCGGCATTCAGGCAGGCCAGGCTCTGGCGCAGATGATGATTAGCGCCAAAACCGCCTATTGCCCCGATGGACAGGCTGATAATACCCACCGGCTTGCCGTCCCAGACATTCTGGCTTACCGGGCGCGAGCCAACATCGAGGGCATTCTTCAAGGCCGCCGGCACCGAACGATTATACTCCGGAGTGACCAAAAGCACTGCGTCGCAGCCGGCCAGCTGCTGCCGCAGCCTCTGCCAGGCAGGCGGCAGCGATTCGGCCCGGTCCAGATCCTGGTTATAAAACGGCAGGTCTGCGATCTCCGCCAGCTCAAGCTGCAGGCCAAACTCGATACCCAGGCTCTTCAGCACATCGGCCAGACGCCCTGAAAAGGAATTGGCCCGCAGGCTGCCGACCAAAACCGCGATTTTCTTGCTCATTGTCTGCTCCTCGATGATGAAAGAGCCTGTTTTGCTTCAATAAACAAAACAGGCTCCTGTTATGATTTTAGTATCCTCCGCCGCCCGCCTGGCGGCTGTCAGGCCTCAAGGCGGCTCAGTCCTCGCGCGCGCCGTATTTCTTGTCCAGCATCAGCAAGGCACCGGGCGAATTGCCCGCCATTTTAAGCTTCTGCACCACCTCGTCAACCGAGGCCTCCTCCTCCACCTGCTCTTCCAGGAACCACTGCAGGAAATTGAGTGTGGCATAGTCTTTCAGCGCCAGGGCCTCCTCGACCAGCTCGTCAAACTCGCCGCTCACCTTGCACTCGTGCGCGTAGGCGTCCTCGAAGGCGGCCAGGGGGCTGGACCATTCCAGCGGCGGAGCCTCGACACAGCCCACCTTAATGCGCGCGCCGCGCTCCTGCAGCTGAGCATAGAGACGCATGGCATGCTCGGTCTCTTCCTCGGCCTGCTTCTCCATCCAATGCGCAAAACCATCCAGATTGATGTCGTAAAAATATGTCGCCATGGACAAATAAAGGTGGCTGTTGAAAAACTCGCGGTTCATCTGACGGTTAAGCAAGTCTGCCATTCTATCGCTTATCATGATCGCTCCTTTTTGCTCGGGGTGAAATGTCAACAGAAAAGCTGAAGACTGGGATACTATATACAAGGAACTAGGCAATTGCAAGAACAAGCGCAAAAAAAAATTGTTCGAGCCGACGCCAACCAAGGCATTGCCTATAATCAAAGCCTGGAAAGGCCTGCTCAGCTTCCTGTGACTTCGTGTCCAAATTTCTTGGCGCTCATAAAAATTAACGCCCAGCTCTTGTTTTTTTGCGCTAACATGATATTGTAATATTAATTTCTTCTATGATATGGTTCTAGAAGAGCAGGTTTTATAGAATAATTTCAGGAAAGAGCAATCACATGTCAGAAAAAGATAGGCTGACCACCAATTTTGGCGCACCGGTGCCGGACAACCAAAACTCGCGTACAGCCGGGCCGCGCGGGCCGCTGCTCATGGAAGACGTCTGGCTGATGGAAAAACTGGCCAACTTCAACCGTGAAGTCATCCCGGAGCGCCGCATGCACGCCAAAGGCTCTGGCGCATTCGGCACCTTCACCGTCACGCACGATGTCACCAAATATACCCGAGCCAAGCTTTTCGAAAACATCGGCAAGCAAACCGAAGTCTTCGCGCGCTTCTCAACCGTGGCCGGATTCCGCGGCGCCGCCGACGCCGAACGCGACATACGCGGATTCGCAGTCAAATTCTACACCGAGGAGGGCAACTGGGACCTGGTAGGCAACAATACCCCGGTGTTCTTCTTGAGAGACGGACAGCACTTCAGCGACCTGAACCACGTGGTCAAAAAAGACCCGCGCTCACATCTGCACTCGCCAACCAGCAACTGGGACTTCTGGAGCAGCCTGCCAGAGGCGCTTAACCAGGTGACCATAACCATGAGCGACGAGGGAATCCCGGCATCATACCGAAATATGCACGGCTTCGGAAGCCATACATTCAGCCTCTGGGACAAGGATAACAAGCGCACCTGGGTCAAGTTCCACTGGGTCTGCCAGCAGCCAATTAAATTCCTCACGGACGAGGAGGCCGCAGAACTGGTAGGCAAAGACAGAGACAGCCACCAGAGAGACCTCTTCGAGAGCATCGAGCGCGGCGACTTCCCGAAGTGGAAGCTCTGCTTCCAGCTGATGACCGATGAACAGGCCAAAAAACTGCCATACAACCCATTTGACCTGACCAAAGACTGGTGCACCGAAAAGTACCCGCTGATCGATGTGGGCGTCATGGAGCTTAACCGCAACCCGGAAAACTACTTTGCCGATGTCGAACAGGCCGCGTTCAACCCGGCCAGCGTCGTGCCCGGCATAGGCTTCTCGCCTTGCAAAATGCTGCAGGCACGACTCTTTGGCTACGGAGACGCCCAGCGTTACCGCCTCGGGGTCAACCACCACCTCATCCCGGTAAACAAGGCGCGCTGCCCAGTCAACGGTTACTCCCGGGACGGATTTATGCGCACCGACGGCAACTACGGTCGCAAAATCAGCTACGAGCCGAACAGCTTCGGAGTCTGGCAGGAGCAGCCCGAGTACCGCCCGCCAGCCACCGCGGTTGACGGCGAAGGCGACACCTGGAACTACCGCGAGGACGATGACGACTACTACAGCCAGCCCGGCGAACGCTTCCGCAAAATGAGCTGCGAGGAAAAAGAGCGGCTCTTTGCAAATACCGCCAGAAATATGTGCTGTGTGCCGGACTTCATCAAACTACGACACATCGAAAACTGCGCCAAGGCCGACATCGAATACGGTCGCGGCGTGGCCAAGGCAATGGGACTGGAATTCAAAGAACCCTGTTGCTCAAAGAAAAAATGTGAATAAACGGCATTAGCCGAAAACAAAGGCGGCTCTGCTCCATTAAAGGATCATAGCCGCCTTTTAATTTTCTCCCCACCGCGACTTAATGTCCAAAAAACACAGGAGCCCTCCTAGATGTCTTACAAACTCGCCATTGCCGGCCTGCGTCACGGCCATATCTATTCACTGATTTCCGAGGCCAAACGCCTGGGAGTCGAAATCGTCGCCGCCGCCGAAGAGGACGCCAACACCCGACAAAGCCTGGAAGGCAACGAAAACATCAAAATCACTCACAGCAGCATTGAACAAATGCTGGAAGAGGTACCCTTCGATATACTCGGGGTGGGAGACTACTACGTCAAACGCGGCGGCATCGTACTGCAGGCCTTGCAGGCCGGAAAACACGTCATCGCCGACAAGCCGCTTTGCACCACTATAGACGAATGCGACCAAATCGCCAAACTGGCAACTGAAAAAAAACTGGCCGTCAGCAGCATGTTTGGACTGCGTAACTCCAGTGTGCTACAGCGCATGAAAGAGATGATCGCAGAAGGCGCCATAGGGCAAGTGCGCACACTATGCGTCAGCGGACAACACCCGCTCATGCTGGGAAGCAGACCTGCATGGTACTTCGAGAAAAATAAACACGGCGGAACCATCAATGACATAGGCAT
>JAAZIY010000378.1 GCA_012800625.1 Lentisphaerota bacterium | reverse complement strand
TTCGCCTTTTCGCTATGCGCCCGGGCCAGCCTGCCATAGGCCTTGGCGGCGGCCTTGTAGCGACCCTCGGACTCGGCCTGCTCGGCCTGATAATGCAAATGCTGCAATGTATCCGGGTCCTCAACCCTGCTTTCATACAGGAAGGTGCAGCCGGGCAGGCAAAAAAACAGGGCGGCTATGAGCAAAAGAGTAGTAAAATGCTTGGTTTTCATCGCTGGCTTTCGTGTCTTTAGTATGCCTGGCGCCGTCTTTTGGACACGCAGTCACACTAATTTTTTTAGGTTTGGGTTTTAGCTGCGTTCAGATATCCAGGTCGATTTTAACTTTTGGGAATGCCGTTAGTCTGAACATGATCATGGCTTGGAATTTATTGTATTCCCATCCCAGTCCCAGCATCATGGTCCAGCAGTGCAGCACTCTGCTGTAGTAGTAGCTATGTTCGGCCAGGCGCTGGTCTTCCAAGTCGTATTCGGCGTGCACATCAAACGAGCTGATTTGGCTCAAGGGGAAATGCAGGTCGGCGCTAATGATGTCTGCGCTCTCGAAGTGTTTTTTCACATAGCCATTTTCGCCGCTGAAGTCGGCCAGGCTGCTGCCCATCGAGTAGACGCTGCGCGAGAGGTGCTGATTGCGGTAGATATAGCTCAGGCGAGTATTGAATTTTTCCTTTTCGCCTAGGCGCAGGCCGTATTCGGCCCTTTGCACATCGCCGGCTCCCAAATCATAAACTAAGGCTGCCCAGGTTTGCAGGTCTTTGCGCAGGTTTAGTGTCAGGCGATTACCCAGGTTGCCCCAGTATTTGCCGGACTCTTCGCCGCGATCGAAGTGCCAGTCGGCATAGCTGCGCAAGCTGATCAGGTCGCGCAGACCGCTTTCCCCCCTGGTTTGCCAGCGCTGGTCCAGCCCGAAGCGCAGGAAATGCTGTTTTTGCAGGCGGTCGATTTCATCGAAGAAGTAGAGCTGCTCTCTGTTCCGGCTGGGTTGCGGCGCGTAATTGTAGTTGATGTATGGCTGCAATATATGCCTAAGTCCGTCAATATCCAGCGATTTCATCTGCAGGCTCATCCAGTCGCTATAGAATTTGCTTTTCGCCTCCAGCCCCAGTTCGCTGGCATAGCGCGTTGTGCTGCCGCCGTTTTTGTCGTAGCTGTGCACCTGGAACTGGTTGTATGGGGCGTCCGGGTTATCGGCGGCGATCATATCGGCCAGGGTTTTCTGGTCCACCCTGCTGCGGCTGCTGCGGCTGTAGGCGGTGGCTCTGAAGCTGGCTCTTGGTGTCAGGGTCAGGGTTTCGCGTATATCGATAGGCATTGAGAGCGTATGCAGGGTATCTGCTCTGAAGCTGGCGTAGTCATGCGGGTCCTGATGCAGCTGTTCGATGTATTCGGCAATGGGTATGAACTCCAGTCTTTTGCGCTGGTTGTTGCGCCATTTCAGGCTGTAGTAGCCCAGGCTGTTTTCGCTGTTATAGAGCAGCGGCAGCTCTTCGAGCAGTGCGGTACTCGGTATGCTCAGGCGCAGCTCAGGCAATTGCTGCACGGTGGTGTAAAAGTTGTTGACTCTGGGTCGCAGGCTCAAAGCCAAGTTGAAGTACTGCTGGTCCCAGCTCAGGTCGGCAAAGGACTTGGCCTGCTCGAAACGCCGGTAGTCGCGTTTAAACCAGTCCTCGAGCATATCGCTGTCGCTTAGCAGGTCTAGATTCAGCCTTAGACTAAGGCCCTCGCCGAGCTGCTCGCGATAGTAGGTTTTCAGGCGATAGCGGTCCTCGACGCTTTTGAATCTGCGATTGTAGCCCTTGCTGGTTTCCGGAGTTTTGCGGTCGTGTATGCCGTAGATTTGGCTATCCAGGTCGCGCTGTTGGCTTTGCAGCTTGCCGGTATAACCCAGGCCCAGGCCGCGCTTCGCCATCAGGTCCATATAGAGCCGGCTGTCTCCAAGGCTCTTGTTTTTCCATATTCTGCCCACTTGCAGATAGGCGCCTTTTTTTCCGGAGTATCCCGGTTTAAACAGGATTCCGGCGTGTTCGGCATTAGTGCTGCCCCAGAGCCAGGGCAGATAGAATACCGGCACGGAGCCGAACTTGAGGCGCACGTGTTTGGCCGTGAAGCTCTGGTCCGGGTTATGCACGATTTGGCTGGCCTCGATGCGATAGTGCGGCACTGGGCAGTCGCAGGTGCTCAGCCAGCCGCCCTGTATGCGCTTGTGCCCCTGCTCGTCAAGCTCGCCGGACTTGCCGGCGGCATACCAGGGCGCGCTGGCCAGGCGAAAGGGGCCGAAGCTAGTGGTGCGCTGCTGCAAGTTGCCTTTCAACGCCGGCGCCTCCCAGCTGCCGGCGCCCTGCACTGTGATCTTGACCTCGCCGCTGGCGCTGTAGTCAAAGCTGTTCTGGTCTATGCTGGCCTCATCCGCACTGAGCTGAAGCTGCCCGTAGGTGAGCAAAACATGCCCGCGGGCATGAACCAGGCCGCTCTCAACATTGTGAACCAGCTCGTCAGCCTCGATGTGCAACTCGTCGGCACGGAATAACTGCGACAGGTCATCGGCTAAAACCAAAGCAGCCAGGCAAAAATATAAAAGGGCGCAAATACTTAAAATGCCGCAACGCATCAAATGGCCTCGCTCATGATGATGAAAATCGTGCTGTCATAAAATATTGCCTGAGGCGGAATTAACAAGTGCAGGACGAAAAATTGTCACAGGAAAGGCAGAAACCGCCCTAAAAAGTCAGTGGACACGAAGACACACTAAGCTACACTAAGACACACCAAGTAGTCTTCGTCTAAAATTAAAATTTCTGTCAAAAAATGCGTTTTTCATGCGATTTCATCGATTTTTTCTGTTTTGTCCGGCTCCTTTTTCCAACAAACCAAAACGGGCAAGCGCCGCATAAGC
>JAAZIY010000377.1 GCA_012800625.1 Lentisphaerota bacterium | reverse complement strand
CCATAAGGACAGCAGCCTCAGCGACGAGGAAAAACAAGCCAAGATCATGCAGGTGCAAGACGAAATCAGCACCTATATATACCCGTTTTTCCGCGATGCCAGGCGTTCTTTCGCCCTGGTCAGCTTTAAGCCTGAAAGCATGCTCGCAGAAATCGCCGACAGCGACCTGGACTTGCAGGCCGGCTATGACAAGCGCATTGACGAGTATCAGAAAAAACAGCTCAGAATGGCGAAAATCAGCATGAAAACCGAGGGCCTGGACGAGGCTGCCAAAGCTGCCAAAAAAGAAAGACTCGAAGAGGCACTGCAAAAATTGCTGCAAGGCGAGGACTTTAATACCCTAGCTGCTGAATACAGCGAGGACGAGCAAATCGAGGACAGCGAGTTGCAGGACTTGAGAAAACTTAGCCCGGAAGTGGCCGAGGCCGTCAAAGACCTGCAAGTGGGACAACTCAGCGCTATCATCGAGGGCGGGCAGTCCTTCATGCTGGTCAAGCTGCTTGAACGCAATGACGGACGCAGCCTGGACGAGGTGAAAGACGAATTGCTCGGCATCCTGCGCCAGGAACGCAGCACGCAAATGGCCTTCGAGGCCGCTCTGGACTTCGCCGCTAAACTTGGCGACCGCTGGTGGCAAGAAAATGAGACCGAAAAGGGCTTTGACGGAGCCAAAGAGCTTGCCGAATTGGCAAAGGATAATAAACACGCCGATTTCGACCTGATCGACAAAGTGGCGCAAAATGCACAAATCAATGCCGCCATCGGTTTCGAGCCGGAACTGGGCAAGGCGGTCTTTGCCAGCACGCTAAAAGAACCTATCACTAGCGCGGTCAAAGGCGAAAGAGCCGCTTTTGTCGCCTGCCTGCTCGAAGTGGAGCCGCCTTCGCTCTCTGACCCCTATAAGGACAAAAACGCTTTGAATACCCTGAAAAATATCTATAGACGCAAGCTGGCCGCCGAGAAAACCCTGGCCCAGGCCGAGGCCGAGGCGCAACGCATCAATGAGGCCCTGGCCGAAGGACAGGAATTTGCCCAGGCCTGCGGCGACAGCAAGTTTCAGGAACTCACTCCATTTAGCCGCATGGAACCCGGCGACCTGAGCCAGAAGGCGCGCATCAGCGACGTGGGAAGCACGCTGCTGGCCTTGTCCAAGGCCGAACCTGGCAAGGTGCTCGCCCCGCAGAAAACCTATTCGGGCTATGTTTTGCTTTATCTTATAGATAAAAACATACCCGATGACGAGGATAGCAAAAGCATGCTCGAAAACGTGCGCGGCTATATCCTGCGCCGTGAACAGCAAACCGCCCTGAGTAATTTTTACCAAGAGCTGGAACGAGAGTCCAATACCAGGTTGCCGGAAGGCTTGCAGGCCAAACACCAGCACTAAGCAAACTTCTGGTCATGGTTGCCGTTGTAGACCTGCCGACATAAAGCAATGACGGCAGGTCTTTTTTTTGGACACTAAGTCTTTTTTTGGACACTAAGGCACACTAAGGCACACGAAGATACACTAAGGCACACTTATGATGTCAGACCATTATCTCAAAGATTTCGTCGATCGCAAGGCTCTTGAGGCCCTGCAATTGCAACGCATGCAAGAGACCCTGCACCGGCTTTATGACAGTGTCGCATTTTATCGCCAGGCCTTCGATCAGGCCGGCTTAAAGCCCTCTGATCTGCGTCGCCTTGAAGACCTGGGCAAATTTCCCTTTACCAACAAAACCGACCTGCGCGACCATTATCCCTACGGCATGCTCGCGGTGCCCATGCATGACATCGTACGCATTCATGCTTCCAGCGGCACCACTGGCAAACCCACCGTCGTGTGTTATACTAAGAGAGACCTGGAAATATGGGCTGAAAGCGTCAGCCGGGTCTTTAGCATGGGCGGGGTCAGCTCGAACGACATCGTGCTGGTCTCCTATGGCTATGGGCTTTTTACCGGCGGACTGGGCGCGCACTACGGCGCCGAAGCGCTGGGCTGCTCGGTCATTCCCATGGGCGGCGGAGCCACCGAAAAACAGCCCATGCTGATCAAGGACTTCGGCGTCAATGTGCTCTGCTGCACACCATCTTTCTTTGTGCATATCTTGGAAGAGGCCGAAAAGAAGGGCTTCGACATTAGACAAACAAACCTGCGCGTGGGCTTCTTTGGAGCTGAACCCTGGACCGAGGAGATGCGCCAGCGCATCCAGGCACAATCCGGAATCAAAGCCAGAGATATCTTCGGACTATCGGAAATCATCGGCCCAGGCGTGTCGGCAGACTGCGAATGCTGCGCTGGACTGCATGTCTTTGAAGACCATTACTACCCCGAAATCATCGACCCGGAGAGCGGTGCAGTAAAAGAGCCGGGCGAGGAAGGCGAGCTGGTGTTCACTACTATAAGCAAGACCGGCATGCCGCTGTTGCGCTATCGCACCAGGGATATCTCCAGACTCTGCTATGATAAATGCGAGTGTGGCCGCAGCCTGGTGCGCATGGAGAAGGTGCGCCGGCGCAGCGACGACATGCTTATCATACGTGGAGTCAACCTGTATCCCTCCCAGATCGAAAGCGTGCTGCTTGGCGTCAAGGGAACCGAGCCGCATTATCAGCTCCTGGTGCGACGTGAAGCGGCCATGGACGAGCTGGAGGTGAAGGTCGAGGTCACTGCCGCGGTGTTCTCCGACGAGGTTAAGGCCTTGGAGGCGCTGCGCCATGAAATACGCGGCAAAATCAAGCAGATGATAGGTTTGAGCGCCAAGGTAACCCTGGTCGAACCCGGACAGATCGAACGCTCAACCGGTAAGGCTAAGCGCGTGCTCGACCTGCGTAAATAGACCCTTTGGACACGAAGTTACACTAAGTTACACTAAGGGCTTACGCGGCGCCCGTTTTG
>JAAZIY010000376.1 GCA_012800625.1 Lentisphaerota bacterium | reverse complement strand
TACGGACGATGACCACACCGCCGGTGGCGCCAGGCACGGCGCCCTTCACAAACAACAGGTTGTCATCGGCACGCACCTCGACCACCTGAAGATTCTGGATGGTGCGCCGCACATTGCCCATCTGACCGGGCATGCGTTTGCCCTTGGACACTTTGCCAGGAGCAGTACAGCAGCCAATGGAGCCGGTGCGACGCGTCCAGGCGCCGCCGTGACTGGCACGACCGCCACCGTAGTTGTAGCGCCGCACGACGCCTTGAAAGCCCTTGCCTTTGCTCTGGCCAACTACGTCAACATACTCGTTGGCGGCAAAAAGACCGGCGCCGATGACGTCGCCGACCTGCTCGCTGGGATCCTCGGCAAGGCGGATCTCGCAGATAACCCCAGGAGGAGTCGCCTCTACGCCGGCCGCCTTCAGGTTGCCCAGGATGGAACGATTAACATTCTTAACTTTACGGCGGCCAAAGCCCAGTTGCAGGGCGCTGTAGCCGTCCTTCTCCTGCGTGCGCGTAGCCAGAACCGGGCAGGGACCCAGCTCAATGACGGTCACCGGGATGACGCTGCCGTTGTCGCTGTAGACATGAGTCATGCCCAGCTTTCTTCCTATGAGACCTTTTTTCATTGCCAGTCTCCTTTAAATCTTGATGACGATGTCAACGCCGGCGGGCAGGCTGAGCTTGCGTAGCTCGTCCACGGTGCGGCTGCTCGGATTGATGATGTCGAGTACGCGCTTGTAGGTGCGTATCTCAAACTGCTCCATGCTTTTCTTGTTGACATGGGGCGAGCGGTTGACAGTGAAGCGTTCGATGCGGGTCGGCAGCGGTATGGGTCCGGCGATTTGAGCGCCAGTGCTTTTCACGGTGCTGACGATCTCCGCCGTGGATTGATCCAGGCTAGTGTGCTCAAAAGCCTGCAGCTTGATACGGATCGTTTGTGTTTTTGCCATTTTAGATTGCCTTTTCAGTTTTGCCCTGGTCTGGCCTTTTCTCATATGAGGACGGCTCGGCGCTGAACTGCGCTCTGCCGGCGCACAGTGAGCGCAGGTCAGAGGCATAGCCAAACATTTCGGCCAGTGGTACCAGTGCTGTAATTCGAGCTTCGCCAAGCGCCAACGAGTCAAGTTCGGTCACACGTCCTCGCCTTGCCGTCAGATCGGCGAGGACCTTGCCAACATGATCTTGGTACAAGCTCATCTCCACACGCATCACCGGTTCCAGCTCGATTCTGCCTGCTTTTTGCAATGCATCTTGCAGGGCTAATCTAGTCACGCTTAAGAACGCCAGCTCTGAAGCTTCCCTTGCATCATAGGAAGCCCGCCAAGCCGTGATGCTAATATCGGTCAACGGTTGTCCGCCAGGGACTCCCGACTCAACGATTTCTTCAATGCCTTGCCTTACTGCCTGCTGGCAGTTTGGCGGCAGGTCTGCGCTGATTTCTTTGCAGTCTATGTGTACGCCTGCCCCTCTGGGCAACGGTTTAATTGTCAGGCTCAGGCTGGCCTGATAAGTCTGTCCGCCGGGCATTTGTTTGCTGAACTGCTGGCTGACTTCGGCCTGGGCGGCAATGCTGTCTTTGTATTTCACCTGCGGTTGGCCGCTTCTGGTTTGCAGGCCGTAGTCGCTTTGCAGGCGTTCCTGCACGATTTGCAGGTGCAGTTCTCCCATGCCTGCCAGCCTCCAGGTGCCTTCGATATTTCTTTGCGCCTGCAGGCTGGGGTCCTCCTCGGTAAGCCGCTGCAGTGCTTCGGCCAGGGGGGCGCTGTCTTCTTCGCGCAGCGCCGCCAGGTTCATGTGCAGCACCGGCTCTGGGAAGCTCATGCTTTCCAGCACGCAGCTGAATCCCTCCTGGCAAAATGTGTCTCCGGTGCGGCAGTCTTGCTGTCCCAGGTCCAGCCCCACTATGTCTCCGGCCCGGGCTGCCTCTATCTCCTGATAGTCATCGGCAAAGATACGCAGCACGCGATGCACCAGCATTTTTTTGCCGGTACGCATATTTTGTATGCGCATGCCCGGCTTTACTGTGCCGCTGTACAGGCGCAGCGCCAGGCAGCCATCGGCATGGCTCAGCCTGCCCTGATTGAACACCAGGGCGCAAAATGGCTCGCAGGAGTCGCATTGGTTTTCCGGCTTGCAGATGCAGGCCGCCAGGCTTGCCTCGGTTTGTCCTGGCCCGGGCAGATAGCGGCAGACCGCGTCCAACAGGGCCGGCACACTGCCACTAACCAGGGCTGAGCCGCAGAAGACCGGGATCAGGCTACTCTTGGCCACCGCGTCGCGCAAGGCCCGCTGCATGACGCCCAGGCCGGGCTTCTCATTGTTCAGGTAGCAGCGCAGCACCTCGTCGTCGAGCTCGGCCAGGCATTCCAGAACATACTCCCTGGCGCTCTCCAGCTCGATGGCGGCGTCAAGGTCAGACTGCCAGGCTGCGAACCAGGAAGCCTCCTCGGAAAGCGAAAAAGCCGGCTTGCCGCTAAACAGGTCCACGGCGCCGACAAAGCGCTGCTCGACAAAAACCGGTATCTGCATGGGCAGTGCCGGTACCGCGAAGCGTTTGCGGATGCCGGCCAGCACGGCGTTGAAATCGGCCCCCTCACGGTCCATCTTGTTGACGTAGGCCAGCGTCGGCAGGGAGTAGCGCCTGGCCCGCCGCCAAACCGTCTCAGACTGTGCCTGCACGCCGTGCACGGCGCAGAAAACCGTGATCACGGCATCCATCACGCGCAGCGTGCGCTCGACTTCAGCGGTGAAATCAATGTGCCCCGGCGTATCGACGATATTGATCAGGTGCCCATGCCATTTGCAGCTTAGCGCCGCGCTGATAATGCTGATGCCGCGCTCGCGTTCCTGCAAAAGATAGTCGCTGCTGGTGGTGCCTTCATGCACAAGACCGGGAAAGCTGATGCTCCCGGTCTCCAGCAGTATGCGCTCGGTAAGCGTGGTTTTGCCGGCGTCCACGTGTGCGATGACCCCGATATTGCGGATATTTGTGCAACTGTCCAAATTCATTTGCTTCAGTTCCGCAACGGTTCATAATCACACTGCCGAAAAAAGGCCTTCCGAAAGGCTTCCGGAAGACCCAGTGATATTTATTAACCCCAGCGATAGTGAGCAAAGGCCTTGTTGGCATTGGCCATCTTGTGCACGTCGTCGCGTTTGCGCACTGCGTTGCCGGTGTTGTTGAAGGCGTCAAAAAGCTCGTTGGCCAGAGCTGCGCACATGGCGCTGCCCTTTCGCGCCCTGGCGTAGGAGCAAATCCAGCGCATGGCCACGGCCACCTGGCGGTTGGCAGGCACCTCGAGGGGCACCTGATAGGTGGCGCCGCCAACCCGCCGGCTCTTCACCTCGAGACGGGGCTTGACATTCTCCAGGGCCTGCAAAAACAGCTCGAGCGGGTCCATTTCCTTATTGCGCTCTTTAAGTATGTCAAAGGCGCCATACACGATGCCTTGAGCCACCGACTTCTTGCCGCGCTCCATCACCGTGTTGATCAATCTTGCTACTAGCTCGCTGTTGTAACGGACATCCGGGATCAGCGGGCGCTTCTCAGCTCTACGTCTTCTCATGCCAGGTTCCTAACTCTAAAGTGAATATATAGTCCCGCGGGCGGATTACTTCTTGGCGGCTTGGCCGGGCTTGGGTCGCTTCGCGCCGTACTTGGAGCGGCCGCGGCGGCGCTTGTCAACGCCCAGGGTGTCCAGCGAACCGCGCACTACGTGATAACGCACGCCAGGCAGGTCGCGAACACGACCGCCGCGTATCAGAACAACACTGTGCTCCTGCAGGTTGTGCCCCTCGCCGCCTATGTATGCAGTCACTTCCTGACCGTTGGTCAGGCGTAAACGCGCAATCTTGCGCAAAGCCGAGTTGGGCTTCTTCGGGGTGCGGGTGGTGACCTGTAAACAAACCCCGCGGCGCTGAGGACAGCGCGACAGAGCGCGCACGCGGCTCTTGCTGGGCTTGCGAGTACGACCGCTGCGTACTAGTTGATTGATCGTCGGCATCGTGTCTTTCCTGCTTGATTTACGAGCATGCTCGAGAATAAAAAATTAGAATGCATAATATATCATTGAATTACAATATTTTCAAACCGAAGTAAACAAAATCGTATATCCGCCTCGGTTTTTAGCTCATAGCGGTTCAATTCTGATTCACTACGCTTGGCCATGCTCCGCGGATGCGGCCTTCGTGAAAACGCAATGTGTTATTTGCCACAGCCTGCCTCAATGCCGACAAGGAGCCTTTGAACAAGCCCGCCTCGCAGTCCAGCACGCATTGTCCGACATGGTTCTCCGGCAAAAGGGCGCTGATTTCTTCGGCTTCAGCCAGCATTCGGCGCCATATATTTCCCAGCCTCTGCGGGTTCGGAGCCTCCCCGTCAAAGGCCAGCCTTTCCAGATCAGGTTTGGCATAGCGCGCTGAGCGCCTGGCTTGCTCCAGAATAAAGTCCGGCCCCAGGCTAGGGTCTTTGCCGCAGGCCGCCCAGACAAGCAGGCCAAATGCTTGCAGAGCAGTATGGCAGCTGATGATATCAACCCAGTCGCGCACTTCAGCGCGACCGATTAGAGCCAGAGTCTTGTTGGTTGCCAGATCGAAGGGGTGCAGGGTCAGTCCAAAATCAGGGTGTTCAAGCAGCGGAAAAAAACGGAAGGCGCTGTCCTGCACCCATTGTAGCACAACTGCCTCGCCCCCTCTTTCGACAGAGGCCTCCACAAAAGCAGTGAAAATCCTAGTAGGCCTGACCTCGAAGCCCTCGCGCAACAACAGTGCCTGATCCGCCTCCCAGGATGCTAGGACGGCTTCGGCGGTATCATGAAAGAGGTCTATGTCATGCGAGCGTCTGGCTGCCTGGAGCAGCTCGTTGAGCGCGGCACCGCCAGCCACATAGCTCTCGCCGCTGGCTATGCGCCCCCCTGCAATGAGGCGGCAGACCCCGCGTTGAAATTCACTTAGAGCCATCGTTGTAATTTCCTGGCAGCCATATAGGTGGCGCGATCGCCATGACGTATGAGCAAAGCAAGGCAATATTTGGCGTCTTCTTTGCTGTCAATGGTCAAGTCATCGCGCAAAAACCAGCCACAGTGCAAATGGTTTTTTGCCCAAAGCCGGCGTATTTCCTCCAGTACCTCTTTAAATTCCGGCTGTTTCGCCATGCCGGAAGCAGCCTCTATGTCTCCGTTTCCAATTTGCATGAAATTAATCGCATTGCCTCAAAAGCACATCATCCAAAGTCGCCAATGACATAAGTTAATCTTCCTGGCTATAATTTCCAGCTCTTGGAAAAACTCCGCCATTCTGGCCGCGGGGCAATGCCTTGCCATCTTAGACCGCGTCCAAAAAGGAGACCTGGCAGAATTTTGGACACTAAGACGCACCAAGTCGTCTTCGTCTAAAAAAGGGTATTACGGCTTTGTCCGACTTCCTTTTCCCAACAAACCAAAACGCGGTCTAAGTTAGACCCCGTCCAAAAAGGTCATAACGCCGAAAGGCCGTTAGTGGCGCCCCTACAGGGCGCCGGATTCGGGGGGGGCTTTTACCCAGGGTGTCGCTCGGCTCCTACGGAGCCTCGCTTACCCTGGGCTGTATTAGGTTGCCTTTTCAGGGCACCAAATGGACAGATTCTCAAGAAAAATTGAACTTTTTGCAGGAAATTTGCGTTTTTCATGC
>JAAZIY010000375.1 GCA_012800625.1 Lentisphaerota bacterium | reverse complement strand
TCTTTTCATCACCCCGAATTTTTTCCGCCGCCACATGGACAGCAACCGGCCTGACATGAGCAAGCTCAGCGTGTATGTGGAGCTACGGGTGAACGGTTCTCCTTTGCACCGCAACCCGATCGTCAATACAGCCACCGGCATCCCGCGCGACTGGTTTCAGAAAGTAGGCAACGCCATGAAAGTATCCAATGCACTTTTGTTGAAGAGCAAGACTCCCTTTGCGGACTTGGACTATGACTATTATTTGTATGAGGTTCCTGGGCAGTAGTATTGGCGGGGTTAACTGTCTTGTGCGGCAACATTGTGTAGGCATGGCAACGGAATAAGCTATGGCAAAGAACGAAAGAATTTTAGCGATTGACATTGGCGCGACCAGCATCAAGCTTTGCGAGTTTGAATATGGTCAGGACGGCAGCATGAGCCTGACGGTATTTGCCTACCGTGAGTACGAGGAGGAGCTTAGCGAGGACACACGCATGGGTGTGGTCTCCGGCCTGCTGCGTCAGATGCTTTCAGAGAGCGGCTGCCGTGCCCGTAAGACCCTGGTGTCGATGTCTGGTCAGTCGGTTCTTTTGCGTTTCGGCAAGATACCCTACGGCAACTATGACCGCAAGCAGATCAAGCAGCTGGCCGAATTCGAGGCTAGGCGCAACATCCCCTTTGCCATCGAGGAGGTTATCTGGGACTATCAGCTCATAGTCGGGGAGGACTCCGAGTCGGTTGACGTCATGTCGGTCGTGGTCAAGGACAACATCGTCTCGCAGTTCACCAACAGCGTGGCTGCCATAGGGCTGGAGCCGATTTTGGTGGATGTGGCACCGGTCTGCTGCTATAACACGGCGCGCGCCAACGGGTTGGGCAAGGACGAGTCGGTGGCTTTGCTCAATATAGGCGGTCGCAGCACCAACCTGATTTTTTTACAGGGCGAGCTCTTTTTTGCTCGCACCATACCCATAGCGGGTTATTCGATCACTCAGCAGATCGCCAAGGAATTCAGCATTGGTTTGGCCGAGGCTGAGGAGCTGAAGCGCCACCACGGTTTTGTTTCCCTGGGCGGCGCCTATGCCGAGCCTAGCAGCGAGACCGCGGCCAGCGTCTCCAAGATCATCCGCAATGTCATGGCTCGCCTGCACGGCGAGATATCCCGTTCGATAAGCATTTACAAAGCGCAGCAGAAGGGTTCTGCTCCCACTCGTCTTTATCTTACCGGCGGCAGTTCCATTTTAACTTATTGCGACACTTTTTTTGCCGAGAAGCTGAACATACCGGTTGAGTACTTCAATCCCTTTCCTGTGGTCAACATAGCTCCCGGCGTGGACCGCCAGCGTCTTGGCGAGGTCGCCCATATGTTCAGCGAGACCATAGGCCTGGGTCTGCGCTTTGCGCTTTCTTGTCCCATCGAGATCAGCCTGCTTCCTCAGGACATTCGTCGTCAGCAGGCTTTGACTGCGAAGAAGCCCTATTTTGTGGCGGCTATGCTTGCCGTGCTTATTTTACTGGGCACCATCTTGATTGCCTTGCAGAGCCGGGCCGGCAGCATTCAGCACTGTGCTGAAGACCTGCAGAACACCCGTAGTATGTACCAGCCCAATTTACAGAAGATCAAGAGTATGGATGCGGAGGCCAAGGGCAAGGAGAACCAGTGCCGGCAGCTTGCCGACCTGCTCATGCAGCGCAGCGTCTGGCCCATGCTGCTGAATGAAATCTACCGTCTCAAGCCTGATGATCTTTGGCTTACATCACTAAAGCCCATTTACGGCGAGGTGAAGCCCTTCGAGGCTTCTTCGGTGGGACCGGTGTCGCTTGCCGGTGCTGGCGAAGAGAGCTTGTTTGGCAGCGGGGGCGAGGACATGATGTTTGGCGGCGGCGACGCTTTTGCCGGCATGGGCGGCGGCGACACCGGCGTGGCTGGTCAGGAGGTGCACATAGGCGGCTTGAGCCTGGAAGGGGTTTTTGTCGTTCCGGCGCCAGGCGATACCGCGGTGACCGACAGTCCTGAAGCCGACTACCCCTTTGCTGTGCCGGAGCAGGCGGCAGCAGTCCCCGAGGAAGGCAGCGAGGGCGGCGAGGGCGCGGCGGCAGCGCAGAACTCGCCGGCGGGCGGCGGCAGCCCCGAGATCGTTTTTGTCGAGCGACTGCGCTCTTCGCGTTTGTTTAGTTCGGAGAGCAATATGACGGCCCTGAAGGTGTTTAGGCAACACCCTGACTTTAAGAACGCCGGCACTTTTACCCTGCAGATAAAATTCGACTTTCCGCTGGCGTACACGCAGTATGCAGGGAAATGAAGAGGGCTTGGCCTACACTGCGCCTGCTTTGACCCCGAGTGAAAAGCCGAGGCGGCATTGAATAAAAATTTTTCCTACGGTTTTATTTGGCTGACGACGCCCTTTGCGGGCACTAGATTGGACTTGGCATGGATTTTGTAAAAAAGAACCTGGCGCTTTTAATCTGCGCGGTCTGCAGTTTTATCTTGGCCTGCATCCTGCTGTATTTTATATTTTCTACCAGTGCCAAAGTAAAGAAAAGCAGCGCTGCGGTAGAAACGGAAATGAATTTTTTCAATGAGGCTGAGCGTGATGGTTTAAAGCTGCGCTCCGCTCCTGGCGAGGAGCTTGAGAACCTGTTGCAGGCTCGGCGAAACTTCGAGGCTGCCGAGAAATTTTACGCTCTCAGCCGCGAGGAGCTGGCACGGCGTTACAGTTTGGACATCAAGCTGCCTGGCAACAGCCCGGAGGCAGTGCGGCGCATCAATGAAAAAATCCGTCAGATGACTGACTATGTGCTTAAAAAAGGGATTGTTTTCAACGGTTTGGCGCAGCAGTTTCAAACCATAGTGGAGCGCGGCAACATCAATAGTGCCGAGTTTGAGGCTATTTTCAGGCAGCTTTATCTCTATGAGTACCTCGTCAATAAGATTGCCGAGGCGGGTATCAAGACTGTAGTCTCGCTGGAATGGCTGCAAGGCTTCGCCATGGAGGAGGCAGACCTCTACAATATCACGCCGGTCTGGCTCTCGGCCAGGTGTGAACTTGAACAAGCCTTGAATTTTTTGAATCAACTTTCCAGCGATGAGCGAATCTTGTTTTATATTAAGAGCTGTTCTTTCACTGCACCGGATCGCTACAGCGAAGCGGCTTTGGACTATGCCGCGCTGCAGCGAGAGGGTCAAAGACAGAACCTGCCTGGGGGCGGCGAGGATTTTGGCATGGATGGTTTTGATGGCGCGCCCAGGCAGCGTGCCCCGCGCGCGGCTGCCAGAAGAAGCCCTGTGCGGGATGCCAGCGAGCGTGAAGGCGGCGCTGCGCGCGGGCAGCAGCCCGAGCGCTTTGTCAAGCCCGAGCCTAAGCGTCAGGATAACCTTGTCTTTGAAGACAAGTATGTTGCCTTGGAGCTGCGCCTGGACCTTTATGAATTCAAGAAGTTAGAACAAGAATAAGGAAGAATAAGCTTTGGACTTTCTTGCCAAACACTACGAAAAACTTATCCTGTTGGCTTGTTTGCTCTGCCTGATTGCCGGTATCTTTGCGGTGATTTCCGGGGTCAGCAAAGAGGAGAACAAGCTCTTGGAGCTACGCGAATCGGCCATCCGGAAGGTGGGTGGCGACAAGATACTGCCGCCGCTTGACCTGTCCCGGGTGCCTACCGTCGAGGCCAGCCTGAAAGACCCTCGCCTGTTTCTCAGTGTCATGGAAAGCAGCCCGGACAGCAAGAAGGGCAGTCTATTTCAGTCCAAACGCTATATTATCTGCAAAAACTTGCAGTGCGGCAACCTCTTGCATGTTAGCACTGATAAATGCCCCTTTTGCGGCACCGAGCAAGACCAGTATAAGGATACCAAGCCGGAGGACGACACCGACCGCGACGGCATCCCGGACCTGGTGGAAAAGAAATATGCGCATTTTCTCAATTACCTGGACCCATATGATGCTTTTTTTGACGAGGACGGCGACGGTTTTCTTAATATAGAGGAATATCAGGCCGGCACTGACATGGAGAACCCGGAGGATTTCCCGCCGCTGGCTCTGCTTTTACGTGTGCAAAGTGTAGGCAAGATACGGCTGCCTTTTCTAGTTTTCCGTGTGCGTACACTGGATAGCGAGCTGAAGTCCGACTGGAAGGTGGAGTTTCAGATACCTGGCCGGGCGCAGCGACCCGCCGTAAAGATAGGCGAGGAGATTCTGGGCGGCTATAAAGTCAGCTCGATTAATGACGCAAAAGACCTGGTCAGGGTTGAAAGCCGCGAGGGCAAGAGTTATAATATGCGTATAGGAGAGACGGTTGAAGAGGAAGTTCCCACCGCTGCCATGTTGTTTTTAGCCAGTCGCGAGCGCGGCGGGCGCATGGTGCGGGTCATACGCAAGATTGGTGAGGAGTTTTATTTGGAGAAAGATAAGTCGGGCAAGGCTTATCGTGAGCATTATCGCGTGCTGGCCGGCACCAGTCGCGACGATTTGCGCGTGGCGCAGCTGGACTCGCCCAAGGGCGAGACGATTGCCGAGTTCGACATCAAGGCCGTGAATGTCAAACGCGATTTTATACCGCAGGTCGATGGCGCGCGGCGCGGAAATGTCGGGGAGCATGAGGAAGGCAGAAGAGCCAGAGGCAGAATGCGCTGAGAGCGGCATTTGAATAAGTCTAAGTCAGACCCCGTCCAAAAAGCCCATGAACCACAAAAAGCACAAAAGACACAAAAAAAGTAAGCTGATTAAGCAGACAAACAACAATTCCAAGATTTTGAACAATCTGTTTTTATTTCAAAAAAACAGAAAAACCCGATGAAATAGCATGAAAAACGCAAGTTTTTGCTGAAATTTCAATTTTTTCTTGAGAATCTGTCCATTTGGTGCCCCGAAGGGGCAACCTAATGTAGCCCAGGGTAAAAGCCCCCCAGAATCCGGCGCCCTGTAGGGGCGCCACTAACGGCCTTTCGGCGTTATGTGCTTTTTGG
>JAAZIY010000059.1 GCA_012800625.1 Lentisphaerota bacterium | reverse complement strand
TGTGTCTTCGTGTCCAAATTCCTGCCGGCTCGCTCTTGTAGACAGGGAAGCCCAGCCAAGGCCGCGCCCAAAAAAAATCTCCAATGCGATTTGACAAGCGTTTTTCAGGTTGTACATTAGTCTGTTGACAGAGGGACACTCTCGACTTTCAATTTCAGGCGACACCTTGTTTACCCGCTTCAGCAACCTGGCAATCAGCATTATTTTAGGCGATTTAGTACTCGTAGTACTTATCGCCTTGAGTGCTTTGCCCAGGACTGCGTAAGCTTCACTATAGAAGTAGCAGGATTCCAGGAACCCGCGGCAAAGCAGCCGCGGGTTTTTTTTTGGCTTGAACATAAAACAAGGGGCGCCGGAAATTGCTCTGGCCCGCCCCGAGCAACTAGGATTGGAGAAGAACATGAATATCAATGGAGCAGAAATGGTCATCCGCATTCTCATTGAAGAGGGTGTGGACACTGTCTTCGGTTATCCTGGCGGCGCGGTTTTGGATATCTACGACGAGCTTTACAAGCACAGCGAGCAGATAAACCACATCACCCCCTGTCATGAGCAGGGCGCCTCACACGCCGCCGACGCCTTTGCCCGGGTGAGCGGCAAGGTCGGCGTGGTCATATCCACCTCCGGGCCGGGCGCCACCAACCTGGTTACCGGCATAGCCAATGCCTATCTGGACTCTTCGCCAATGGTCGCCATTACCGGCAACGTGCCCTGTTCCTCCATAGGCAAGGACAGCTTCCAGGAGGTCGATATCACCGGCGTGACCATGCCGATCACGAAGCACAACTTCATTGTGAAGGACGCCGCCAACCTGGCCGACACCCTGCGAGAGGCCTTTGCCATCGCCCGCCAGGGGCGTCCCGGCCCGGTGTTGGTTGACATACCTAAGGACATACAGAAGGCAACCTGCGTCTATTTGCCCAAAAAGCCGCGGTATCCGGTTTACCGCAACGAAAACGGCAAGGAGGCTTTTGCCGAGGCGGTGAAGCTCATCAAGGCCTGCAAGCGCCCCTTTATCTATTCCGGCGGCGGCACGCTGGTCTCCAATGCCACCGAAGAGCTGCTCGCCCTGGCTGAGAGGGTGGACGCGCCCATAGGCAGCAGCATGATGGGCCTTAGCGCCGTGCGCCACGACCACCCGCGCTTTCTGGGCATGACCGGCATGCACGGGCGTTACGCCGCCACCCAGGCAATGGCGCAGGCCGACTTGCTTATCGCAGTGGGCACGCGCTTCTCCGACCGGGCCACCGGCAACAAAATCGAGTTCATCAAGGGCAAGAAAGTCATACACATAGACATAGACCCCTCCGAGATAGGCAAGAACATACCCGCTTTTGTCTCGCTCATCGGCGATGTGAAGACCGTTTTGGCCAAGCTGGTCGAAGAGCTGCCCGGCATGCGCCGCGCGGGCTGGAACCAGGAGCTGGCCGCCATACGCAACAGCCCGGACAGCCGGCTGAAGATGCCCGAGGACAGCCTCAACCCGGAAACCGCCATACGCGCCGTCAACCGCATGGCCGACCCTCAGACCGTGGTCTGCACCGATGTCGGTCAGCATCAGATGTGGGTGGCGCAGTACTACAACTTTTCGCGTCCGCGCGGTTTTATCACTTCCGGCGGTCTGGGCACCATGGGTTTTGGCCTGGGCGCCTCCCTGGGGGCCTGTCTGGCCGATGGCCGCAAGAAGACCCTGCTGTTCACCAGCGACGGCAGCTTCCACATGAACATGAACGAGATGGCCACCGCCGTCTCGCAGCAACTGCCCATTATCATTGTTCTGATGAACAACAATACGCTGGGCATGGTGCGGCAGTGGCAAACCCTGTTTTTTGACAAGCGCTATGCCCACACCAGCCTGGAACGCCAAACCAACTACATCAAACTCGCGGAGGCCTTTGGCCTGGAAGCCCGCCAGGTGAGCGAGCTGCCCGATTTGCAGCCGGCCCTCGAGCAGGCTTTCGCCGCCAAAGGACCATTCCTGCTCGAACTGATCATAGACCAGGATGACAAGGTCCTGCCCATGATACCGCCGGGCGGCACCATTAACGACATCATACTGAAGGCCTGAAAACAAGGAGTAGCAGATGAACCCCGATGAATTTATCTTGTCGATTCTGGTGAACAACGAGTCCGGCGTGCTCACCCGCGTCTCCGGGCTTTTCGCCCGCCGCGGCTTCAACATAGACAGCCTCTCGGTGGGCGTCACCCAGGACCCGAAGCTGTCGCGCATCACCATTAGCGCCAGCGGCGACGACTACATTAAAAACCAGATACTGCGGCAGCTGGAAAAACTGCACGACGTCAAAATCGTTGAAATCATGCCGGGCAATGGAACCGTGATGCGCGAGCTGGTTCTAATAAAGCTTAATGTCTCCCAGGAGGCACGAGTGGGCCTTATGGAGGCGGTCTCGGTGTTCCGCGCCAAGGTGGTGGACTTCACCAATGACTCGCTGACCCTGGAGATCACCGGAGAGCGCAATAAGTGCGAGGCCTTTATCGAGTACCTGCGACCCTACGGCGTGGCCGAGCTTTGCCGCACCGGACTGACCGCAATCTCCAGAGGCAGCAAAACCCTGAAATACAAGTAGGCCGACAGGCCAATCGGTGCCAGACCCCATCCAAAAAGCTCTTGAACCACAAAGGCACACGAAGGGGGAGGACACTAAGGGACACGAAGGCACACTAAGGGCTTATGCGGCGCCTGCGGCGCCGCATAAGCCGCTTGCCCGTTTTGGTTTGTTGGGAAAAGGGAGTCGGACAAAGCAAAAAAACTCGATGAAATCGCATAAAAACGCAAATTTACTGCAGAAATTTCAATTTTTTCTTGGGAATCTGTCCATTTGGTGCCCTGAAAGGGCAACCTAATATAGCCCAGGGTAAGCGAGGCTCCGTAGGAGCCGAGCGCTACCCTGGGTAAAAGCCCCCCCGATTCCGGCGCCCTGTAGGGGCGCCACGAATCTGTTGAATGGCAGGGAGTAGGGGGCTGTAAGGATGCCGGCGCTCCCAGCGCCAACACAAATCTTTGTTCTGCGCATAATGCGGAGAAAAATTGACGGCCAACCCGTCAGAACCTAAAAAGGAGTAGTTGAGATGGCGAAAATTTTCTACGAATCGGACTGTGATTTATCTTTGCTTGCCGGCAAGAAGATCGCAGTGGTCGGTTATGGCAGCCAGGGACATGCGCACGCCTTGAACCTGAAGGACAGCGGCATGGATGTCACCGTGGCCCTCTACGAGGGATCGCCCTCCAAGCAGAAGGCCCAGGCCCGCGGCCTGAAGGTGGCCAACTGCGCCGAGGCCGCCAAGGCGGCCGACCTCATCATGATTCTGGTCAACGACGAAAAGCAGGCCGCTCTTTACAGCAATGACATCGCCCCGCATCTCTGCGCCGGCAAGACCCTGGCCTTTGCGCACGGCTTCAATATCCACTACGGCCAAATTAAGCCGCCCAAGGATGTGGACGTCATCATGATCGCCCCCAAGGGGCCGGGACACACGGTCAGAAGCCAGTTTGAAGAGGGGCGTGGCGTGCCCTGTCTGGTGGCCGTCGAGCAGGATGCCAGTGGCAAGGCCCTGCAAAACGCCCTGGCCTACGCCGCCGCCATAGGCGGTGCCAAAGCCGGCATTTTGCAGACCACCTTCAAGGAGGAAACCGAGACCGATCTCTTCGGCGAGCAAGCCGTGCTCTGCGGCGGCGTCACCGCCCTCATGAAGGCCGGTTTCGAGACCCTGGTCGAGGCTGGCTACCAGCCCGAAAGCGCTTACTTCGAGTGCCTGCACGAGATGAAGCTGATCATCGACCTGGTGGTCGAGGGCGGCCTCTCCTTTATGCGCTACTCCATCAGCGACACTGCCGAATACGGCGACTACGCTGTGGGCAAACGCATCATCAACGACCAGGTGAAGGCAGAGATGCGCAAAGTGCTCGCCGAAGTGCAGGACGGCAGTTTCGCGCGTAACTGGATCCTGGAAAACCAGGCCAAGAGACCGCACTTCAATGCCATGCGACGCATGGAAAAAGAACACCAGATCGAGAAAACCGGCGAAGAGCTGCGTGCCAAGATGACCTGGCAACGAAGAGACTACAGCGAGTAAAATCCGGCTGGGGGAGGACACGAAGAGACACGAAGGGGGAGGACACGAAGAGACACGAAGGGGCACTAAGGCACACTAAGAGCTTATGCGGCGCCTGCGGCGCCGCATAAGCCGCTTGCCCGTTTTAGTTTGTTGGGAAAAGGGAGCCGGACAAAGCAGAAAAATCGATG
>JAAZIY010000374.1 GCA_012800625.1 Lentisphaerota bacterium | reverse complement strand
GGTTTTTTGAGACCGCGTGTCTCTTCGTGTCTCTTCGTGTATCTTCGTGTCTCTTCGTGTCCAAAGCCCCGTTTGTTAGTCTTTTACGTGAGGCTCTATTTGGCTGACAAGTTCAGACGGGCAATGCTTTTTTCTTTTCCTAACAGCTCCAGGGTTTCGTAGATACCGGCTCCTGTTCCTATGCCTGTGACCGCCGCCCTTATGGGCTGATTCAGCCTGCCTCGGCGGATATTGAATTCATCGCTGGCCTCATGTATGCTGGCCTCGATGTTTGCCGCCGAAAACTCCGGCAGCGCGGCCAGTTTTTCCTGCAGGGCTTTCAATGCCGCCAGGGTATTGTCGTCGCTCAGCTGTTTGCCGCAGAATTTCTCGTCTCGCTGATAGTCCTCGCCAAAGAAGTACTGCCACTGTTCCACATCCACAAAGCGTTTCAGGCGGCTTTGCATAAAGGCGCAAACTTTGGCAAAGTAGTCTTCATCCAGCTCCTTTCCCCAGGGGAGGTGCTGTACAAACTCGCGGCATTGCGCGACAAATTCGCCCGGCTCCATTTCGGCGATATAAAGCGCGTTGAGCGCGCCCATCTTCACGATGTCCACCTGCGCCGATGAATGCAGACAGCGCTGCAGGCTAAATGCCTGTACCAGCTCCTCGCGACTCATCTTCTCGCGGTCGTCACCCGGAGACCAGCCCAGCAGGCTGAGATAGTTAAACAAGGTGTGCGGCAAAAAACCCTTGTCGCGAAACTCACCCACGAAGGCGTCGCCGTCGCGCTTGCTGTAGGGCTTGCCTGCCGCGTTGACAATCATGGGAAGATGAGCGTAAACCGGGGGCTTGGCACCCAGGCAGGCGAAAAGCAAGAGATGCCTGAAGCTGTTCTCCACATGGTCGTCGCCACGGATGATATGGGTCACCGCCTGGCTGATGTCATCGACCACATTGGCCGGATGAAACACCGGGCTGCCGTCGCCGCGCACAATCACCAGGTCGCGCATGCTGTCCAGGGGCTTGCTCATTTCGCCCTTCACCTGGTCCACATAGCTGATGCTGCGCCGCGTAAAACGCAGCTCCACCGCGTTTTCCAGGCTGAACTGCCGGCCATCGCGCAAAATCTCCTCGATATGCTCCTGCAAAACAAATATCTGCCGGCCTTCGGAGTCATACACTTGCAGATTCTTGAAACCGGCCAGGCAGGCGCTGTCAGGCACTGCGGCGCCTTTCTTGGAGACGGCGGCGAAGCGCAGTCCCTTGTGGCTGATCTGCACAGGCTGCTCCGGGTGTATCTTCATGCGCATGGCCCCCTGCTCTTGGATGCCCTCGCAGAGTTCTTCTGCTTGCCAGGGAATGCGGAAAACCATAGCCTGGCTGGCTGCATCCGGGCCATCGCTATAGACATGCCCCAGGGAGCGCAGTTTTTCGGCGGCCTGCAGATGCTTTTGGCGCTGCGAGCTTTGATACAGGGCCTCCTCGTCAAAATCCAAGCCCAGCCATTGCATGACCTCGAGCAGGGTGGCTATGGCCTCCGGCGTGCTGCGCTGCTGGTCGGTATCCTCGATGCGCAGCAGAAAGCTGCCGCCTTCATGCCTGGCAAAAAGCCAGTTGAAGATTGCCGCACGTATATTGCCTATATGAACTTGCCCTGTAGGAGAAGGGGCAAAGCGTACTCTTACACTCATCACTAGCCTCGTAAAATAATCCGCTTAAGACAAAACGATAATATAACGCCTATGCCCTATGCCTGCCTTGCTCTGCTTTTTTGCGGCACTGAACTCAATCCAGCAAGTCGGCTCCCAGGCACTCGAGATTGAGGCTGTCAAAGAACTGCTGCATTAACAAGAGACGGCGGCGCCCCATTTTTCTGCCGTTTTCGGTCAGCATTTTTTCCGGCAGCCGGCGCAATTTCACCAGGTATTCCCTATAGGCACTGTCTTCGGAGCTATAGCTTTTTGAGTTCATGGCCAGCTCGGCGCTATTATGCACTTTGGCTCCTATGCGTCCGGCAAAATGGAATGCCCTTGCCAGTCCTATGGCGCCCAGGCTATCCAGTTTGTCGGCGTCATACAGGACTTTGGCCTCCAGGCTCTGCGGCCCGGCCTGGCCGCGGCGGCGGAAACGATGCTGGCGCACGCAGTCGCAGACCGCGTCGACAAAGCCCGCATTCTCTATGCCCAGCTCTGCCAGGATTTGCCGGCTTATTTCGGCGCCCAGTTCGGCATGGCAGGTTTTGCCCTGGTCGGCCAGTTCCTGGGCGCGTCCTATGTCATGCAGCAGCGCCGCGTAGTCCAGCAGCAGCGGGTCGGCCCCTTCGAGGCCTGCCAGTTTCGCCGCCGCCCTGCGCACGCGCTGAGTATGGTCCAGGGCATGACAGGCCGGCGTCAGACGCAGGCGCTCTTCCACCAGGCCTTCCAAGCGCGGCAGCTGACAACGCAAAAATCGTTTTTCCTCAGGACTATACATCATTACATAAAAAGTTCGTGTATCTTCGTGTCCCTTCGTGTATCTTCGTGTCCTCCCCCTTCGTGTGACTTCGTGTCCAAATGCCTAATTGTTGGTCTTTTCTTCTCTTCCCTCGGGCAAGAGCAACATACAGTCTCCGTAGCTAAAGAAGCGCATCTTGGCGGCGATGGCCTTTTGGTAGGCGGCCAGTACGCGGTCGCGCGCCGCAAAGCAGCAGACCAGCATCAGCAAGGTAGACTTGGGCAGGTGGAAATTGGTCAGCAGTCCGTCAACTATACGCGGTTGGTATGGCGGGTACAAAAATATATCGCTACGCCCGCTCTGGGGCTGTACAAGCCCGTTTTCCGGGTTCCAGCAGGCCTCCAGTGTGCGCACCGTTGTCGTGCCCACACAGAAAACCTTGCCGCCCTTCTGCCGGCAGGCATTGATGCTTGCCGCGGTCTCGGCGCTGAGCACAAAGCTTTCCTCGTGCATGCGGTGTTCTTCGATATTTTCACATTCCACCGGTTTGAAGGTGCCCGCTCCCACATGCAGGGTCAGTCGCAGCAGACGCACGCCGCGCTGCTCCAGGGCGCTCAGGATTTCCTCGGTAAAATGCAACCCTGCGGTCGGTGCCGCCACTGCGCCTGGCACCTTGGCGAAGACCGTCTGGTAGCGCTCCTTGTCGGCCAGCTCATCGGCACGCTTGATATACGGCGGCAAGGGTGTGTGCCCGTGCTCTTGCAGCAGCTCATAGACCTGCGCCGTGGAAAAGCGTATTAGAAAACTGCCGTCGGGCAGTTTCTCCTCCACCACAAAGCCCTCCTCGCTATTCTCGATGCGCACGCTGGCCCCCACGGGCAGGCGCCGGCCCGGCCTGAGCAGAGCCTGCCAGCACTGCGCCCCGGCCTGCTTTTCCAGCAGAAAGGCCTCCACCGCTCCGCCGCTGGGCTGCCGTCGTCCAGCCAGTCGCGCCGCTATGACCCGGGTATCGTTGAGCACCAGGCAGTCGCCGCGGCGCAAAAAAGAGCCGAAGGCTGAAAACTCGCTCAGTATCGGCTCGCCGCCCTAGCGCCCCAGCAGCAGCATACGCGAGGCGTCGCGCCGCTGGGCGGGATGCTGTGCAATCAGTTCCGGGGGCAGATAATAGTCGAATTCGCTAAGCAGCATAATTTGCCAAACAGGATAAATAAAAGCCTTAGCGCATGGCTCTGCGCATCTCGCGTTCAGCCTGGTCTTTCTTCAGGCTCTCGCGCTTGTCACCCACATTCTTGCCGCGGCACAGACCCAGTTGCAGCTTGACCTTGCCGCGCGCATTGAAGTACATCGACAGGGGAATCAGGGTCAAACCCTTGGCCTCGATGGCCTTCTGCAAGCGCAGTATCTCCTTTTTATGCAGCAGCAAACGACGGTTGCGCCGAGGAGCATGATTGTTGCGGTTGCCCTGGGCATAAGGCGCAATGTGAGCGCCAATCAAAAGCATCTCGCCACGCTCTACCTTGGCATAGGAGTCAACCAAGGAAGCCCCGCCGGCACGGCAGGACTTGACCTCAGTGCCCAACAACTCTATGCCGGACTCCAAGCTGTCTAAAACAGCGTAGTCGTGACGCGCCTTCTTGTTCTGAGTGATGTTCTTCATGAAAATATGGAAAAAATAAAATGGCAAGAGGATAATATAAACGCAAACAAAAATCTGGCCGCTGAAAAAATGACAGACCGACAAAAACAGCAAAACAAAAGCTGAAAACACACTCACCCTCAATTAACCCCATGCAAAAAAACAAGAGTAGAAACTTGAACACGAAGACACACGAAAAAAGCCTGAGGCGCAACTAAAAACACATACTTGTGCATGCAGCAAAAAAGAAAAACGCACAATTACTTGCATTCAGAGTAATCATAGATACAGTATAAACAAGCCCGTTCAATAATGAACAGGGCGGTTCAACAAAGATGAATGGAGGTTGTTTTATGAGTCAGGTTTTCACTTCGCTAGTCAAGCAGCACGCTTACAGTCTGGGGGCTGATTTAGTTGGTGTTGCCAACATTGAGCGCTGGGAGAATGCTCCTTTGCTGATGAGTCCTTTGGGTTTGATGCCTGATGGTCGTTCGGTTTTAGTTTGTGCGGTTCATCACACTGACGCCATGATTGAGATTGGCGGGGAGAGCACTCCTCACGAGCTGGGCAGCTATTCCTATCAGTATTACATGAACAACAAGCTTGACTACCTTTCCTATCGCCTGGGCTGTTTTTTAGAGGACCACGGCTACCGCGCCATACCGATCACGGCCAGCAATATCTGGCGCTACCGCGAATACAAGGGTCTGAAATCCGTCTTTGCCCCCGACATGTCGCATATCTACGCCTCGGTCTGCGCCGGTCTCTCTGAAATGGGCTATCACGGTCTGGCCATGACGCCGGAATACGGCGCGCGCAACCGCTTCGTCTCCATCGTCAGCGACGCTCCGCTCTTGCCCGATCCGCTCTTGCCCGGCGACACACTCTGCGACAACTGCGGACAGTGCATCAGCCATTGCCTCACCAAGGCCTTCACGCATGAGGTGGACGGCAAGGTGAGCCTGAAAATCGAGGACAAGACCTACTCTTTTGCCAACAAAAATCTCTGGCGCTGTGCCTGGTCGGAGCATTTTGGCCTGGACGGCGAAGCCGAGATCCCCGCCAAGGTGGACGAGGCGGCCACGCTGAAGCGCATCAAGGAGGCCGGCCTGCGCGGCGGCACCATGGGCTGCTGCCTGAAATTCTGCCTGCCCAGGGACAAGCGCAGCTGGGACAAGAGTTATTCCAGCGCCCCCATACGCAAGAAAAACGTCGTGCCCAATCGCCCCGACCCGGACCGCGGCGTGCAGCAGCGGCTGCTGAGCCATGCCTTCGCGGAGGGCGCCGAGCGCGTACTTATCCAGGACATGGCCGGCTTGCAGGCGAAGTATGGCGACCTGAAAGCCATGTTGCCCGATGCCAAGTCGTTGGTCTGGGTGCTGGTAAAGAGTCCGCTCAACCAGTCCGAACGCCCCGACGCCAAGCTCAGCGATAGCCGATTCGCCCTGGGCTACAACATGAACGAGGCTGTGTTTTACTATGCCTCCGAACTTGAGAAGCTGGGTTATAGCGGTGCTCCCTATGCCATGGGCGCGGCCAAGCTCGAACCGATGAAATCATGCTATGAGCGCATACAGCAGGCCGCCAAAGACCAGTTTGGCGAGCTGCCGCCAAACTATGTGCTGGGCTTCGCCTTGACCAGCGCAGAACTCAAGCCGACGGATGCCAAGGCCGAATTCGTCAAACCCTCACAAAAACTGGACCTGAGCGAAACCGTCAAACGCGTCGCCCTCGAGCAGGGCGCCGACCTGGCCGGCATCAGCTCGGTGCAGCGCCTCTCCAAAGCAGTGGACAGCATCAAGGCGCAGCTGGACGGACAGCAGGTCTTCAACGCCAAAGAAACAGGCAGACTCTGGCTAAGCTCGATAGTCGAAGTAGAGCAGAACAGTCGTCAGCTGCACAAGCCCGAGGAGCACCTCAAAGGCGCCAAAAGCGTTATCGTGCTGGGCAAACGCACACCGGCGGAAAGCAGTGAATGCCTGGGCAGACGCCCGGCCGAGGCCATAGGACCATATGTCTTCGGACAGTATGAGAGCCACCGCTTCCTGGAACGCGCAGCCCTGGCTCTGGTCAGACGCCTCGAAGCCTGGGGCTACAAAAACGTCATCCTCAGAGACCTGGAAAACAGCGGCTCGGACGTCTCAAACCCGCGCGGCTCCGCGCCCAATATGTTCGCCAACCGCATCAGTGCGGTTTGCGCCGGGCTGGGCACGCTGACCAAGGGCGGCTTTGTCAACACCGCAAAATTCAACACCAACGCGCGTTTTATCGCCATCGTCACTGACGCCGAGCTGCGCCAGGACGAGCTGGCCGACCTGCAAGCACTGCGCAGCCTCTGCGAAGACTGCCAGAACTGCCTGCAAAGCTGCAATGCCAAGGCATACATCGGCGAGGCCAGCCTGCAAGTCGATGATGTCGCGCTGCCCTTCCACTACACCGAGCAGAGCCGCTGCGACTGGGCTTTGCGCTACGGCCTGCTAGGCTCCGAAGGCAATCAGTACACCGGCTCCAAAACCAACGTGCCACTGCCTGACAAGGTGACTGCCGAGAACCTGGCCGCAGCCATGGAACAGCGCGACCCCATCGTGAGAATCCGACCCTGCTCCGCAGAAATGTGCAGCATGGCTTGCCCATACACGCGTATGCAAATGGAAGCCTAAGGAATCATGAAAAATAAATTGTTAAACTTTGTTGAGCAGATTTGCTTTCTTGCTATACGGTATATTCGGGTTTTTCTTGTACATACTGACCAGAAACAACTCAACTTGACAATTT
>JAAZIY010000373.1 GCA_012800625.1 Lentisphaerota bacterium | reverse complement strand
TTCGTAGTGCCAGAAGCAGTATGTCAGCCCTGAATTTGGCGGGCTTTGAGGCAGAACGCAAAACGCTCGGGGAGCTGCGCTTGCTTTTTGAGTCGGCTCTGCCGCATCTCAACCGGGCTGAACAGACCTATAGCGAGGACTTTTTGCAGTGTCAGAGCCAGCTGGAGGCCTGGCATAGCGAATTGCGGCAGCGCGAAGAGGAGCAGGCCAGGCAAATACTGCAGGCCAGAGTCAGGGAACAAGAGGAGGAGAACCTGAAGAAAGAGCTGTTCCAGACTCTGCCGAACCTGCAAAGCTATGCCAGAAAACTTAGCGAACTGCAAGAGTTTTTTGCCGGAGAGCTGCCCGCCGAGCTGCATATGGCACTGGAAAACCTGCCCATGCAGAGCCGGGCCTTGGCGCTGCAGGACTTTGCCATGCGCAGCTTCCCGGGCAGCAGACAGCAAGAGGAAGAGCTGCGCGGCTTCCTGGCCGAAGATGGCCCGGCTCTAGGCTCGGTCTGGGAGGCCGACTTGCGCGCGGCGCTGGATTACCTGGACAATAGCCATCAGGTCAGGCGCAAGCTGCGCCTGCTGGCCCTGGAACAAGAGCAGATGTTCAAGGTCTACAGCATAGAAATCAAAAAAAAGTCAGAGACGCAATGGCAACGCCTATATGTGCCGGCTCTGCCAGCCAGCCGTCCGGAAAAAGATGCGCAGGGCAATGAATACACCCTCTACTGGGGGAATTTCTTCTACGCCGAATTCGATGATGACGAGCCGGTTGAGACGCATACCAGCAAGGTCTTCCCCAATGGCCTCAACACCTTGGAATACGATGTCAGGGTAGGGCGCAAAGCGCAGGAGGCGCTGAGCAGCCAGGGCAAGTTCCTCATGGCCTTCGTCCTCGAGGCACAGAATCAAAGCGAGCTGGACATCTACGTCTTGCAGGCTCTCGAGCAACTGGCCGACCCGGAGCTGGACATGGAGCTGCTGCCGCGTACCTGGCTGCAAAAACGCCTGCTGAATTTCCTGGCGGATAATTTCAGCGCAGACCTGCCCGAAAGCCAGGACTGGGCACAGGCCATCAACCAAATTAATACCGACCTTCCCTGGATGAATCCGCGGCATCCCCTGGTGCGGCAATGCGCCGAAAACATTGGCCGCGCCGCCCCGTTTTATCCCGCTCTGGCGCCGCTGCGGCAGCGCCTGCGTTTGAATCGAGAGCTATTGGCCAGGGCGCTGAGCCGCAAAGTGCATTGCGTAGGCGCCTTGCGGCGCGACGCCGACTCGAAGCTGGTCCCCAACCTGGTCTTGCCGGGCAGCGGCAAGCAGCTCTGGGTGCTGAATAGCCCTACGCCGCACCGACCGCCTTTTTGGCAGCTGCTTAGTTTCGACGGCGAGGAGCTGCAAAACGAGGTCCTGGTCAATTGCTATGAGGGACAGCTGCTTTTCGAGCCGCAAAACTCGAGCTTTGGCAAGCTGGAAATCGAGCGCGGCGCGGAAGGCCTCAAGATGCCGCATTGCTGGCCGGCTAACCTGCCCCTGCCTGATAAATAAAGAGAGTCGCTTCTACTTAGACTGCGTCCAAAAAGGGTATCTGGCAGAATTTTAGACACAAAGTCACACAAAGCTACACTAAGACACACTAAGTAGTTTACATGTTTGCCTCCAAGAAGACATATGCCGGTCTAGACATCGGCAGTTTCGGCACCAAGACGGTATTACTGGAGCGTTCTGGCAAGGGCTTCCGCCTCCTATCCTGCCAGCATTCCAGTCATGCCTCCGAGGGTGTGTTGAGCGAGTCCGAGCTTTATCAGGAGGCCGGGCTTTGGCTCAAAGAGCATGCTCCGGCCCAGACCGGCGTTGGCCTGGGCATACCGCAGTACTACGGCAATAGCATGCTGGCTAATTTTCCCGACGGCAGCAAGGCCAAGGTGCGCCAGCTGGTCGCCTTCGAGACGCGGCAGCTGGCTGGTATCTCCGAGGCCGCCTTTATCGAGGCCTATCAGGCACTGCCTGCCTTTGCCGAACGGAAAAACCCGGTGCTCATCTGTATCTGCAATGAAAACGTGCTGCAGGAGCGATTGCAGCTTTTTCGCGAGTATGTCGGACTGGAGCTGCAAAATACCGCCCTTAACGGCATAGCCGTGCTTAATGCCTATCTTGAGCTCTGTGCCGAGGACGCCAAGGATGACACAAAACCAGTGCTGCTCTTGGACCTGGGGCAGAGCAGCAGCAGCGCCATTATCTGTTGCGGCGGCGCGCCGCTTTATATCAGCAGCCTGACTTTTGCCGCAGAACGCTTTGACAAAGCCATACAGGCCGATGACTACCGGCATCTGGACGAAAATAGCTGGCAAAAGCTGGCTGATTTTGATTTCTTCGACGACGAGGAGCGCTCCCCTATGCTGCTGGCCGCCCGGCAGCTGGAGGATGAAATTCAGCAGATAGTCGAGCATTGGCGCGAGCTGGAGGGTGAGGCTTTAGCCAAGACCCCAATGCGGGCGGTATACGTCTGCGGCGGCGCCAGCCGCATCGGCAACTTGCTGCCCTGGCTGGAAAAATATCTTGATGTGCCCGTGCATTTATTTGGCCCCAGCTGGGAGTCCGAGCCGCGTGCCGAATTTTGCTGCGCCTATGGCCTGGCCTTGCAGGCCGCCGGCCTGGCCAGGCTGGACCTTAGCTTGCTGCCGCCGGAGCTGCGCTGGCAAAAACAGCGGCAGAAACGCTTTCCCCTGCTAATGATTGCCTTGGCAGTGCTTTTTGTCGCCTTTGCCTACTGGCAGTGTTCGCTGTATTTCAGCCTGAACCGCGACAGCAGGCGGCTTAGCCGGCTTACTGCCGAGATGGAGGTGAGCGGCGCGCTCATTGACCAGCTCGACCAGCTGCAGAAAAGCCAGCAAAGCTATGCCGACAGCATTGGCCCGCTGCTGGCCAGCTCCTGGTATGTCACCAGACTGCAAGACGCCATCACGGCGATGGCAAAAGCCTGCGATCCAGAGGACTGCTTCGTGTTTCTCGGGGACGAGACCCGCTTCTTTGCCCAGGAAAAAGCCAAAGACAAAACTCAATACAAGCCCAGGGCTGCGTCCTCCACCGGCGGCTTGTTTGGCATTGCACAGCCGACCGCCAGCGGCGGCTCCGGCAGCGAGGCTGCCGCAGCCGAGTTCCCACTGCGCCTGGGCAGTATGTCCGAACCGCATGATCTCAGCTTTATCTGCCTTGGCTTCACGCCTTTTGTGCCTGGCCAGCCTTACGAACAGGTGCGCCGTATTGTGCGGCATCTGCAAGCCGAGGAGGCCTTCCCCGGCACCGATATACTGCCTGAGCAGATGCGTGCCCGACGCGAGGACATCATCAGACCCTGGCAGCAGCTCTTCAGACAGCTGCCCGATGCGCAATTCCGCCCCTTTGCCTTCAAAATGCCCCTGCGCCAGAGCAAAGGCAAAACGCGACCACGCCAGGACTGAACCGGCGCGCCGCCCATTGGCGCCAACTTAACCCCAGCCTAAAAACAAAACTCAAAAAAGCTTGGTGTGTCTTAGTGTCTCTTGGTGTGTCTTCGTGTCCAAATTCCTTCCAGGTCACCTTTCATTTCACTGCATAACGAATTTTTATGCGCAAGCCAATTTTCATACATCAAGTCGCCTTGCTCGCTTTGCTGCTCGGCCTGGCTCTGCAACTGGCCTTCTACTTTCTGCTTTTAGCTCCAAGCCAAAAACGGCATGGCGCGGCGAGCAAAGAGCAGCGGCGCATGCAGGAACGCCTTGCCGCCAGTCCCTGGCCGCGCCAGGAAGAGCCGCTGCGCGCCCTGTTAAGCGAGCAGGAGGCCTTGCTCAACGGCGACGGAAAGCAGCCCGGCATACGCCGGCAAAGCGCCGAGCTGCTGGCGCAGGCAAGCCGCAAGTATGATCTGCGTGTAAGCGAGTTTTACGGCAACAAAGCTGATTTCTACCGCAATGTCTCCAGGCTGGACTACCAGGAGGAGTTCAACCGCATGCTGAGTCGCCTGCAAGAGCAGGGCTTGGAGCTGCAGGCCGGACAGCTGAACCTGAGCGAACAAAGCAGCTCGGCCTATAACTACCAGCTGATGCTGCAGCTCTGGAGCCTGGAGACGCTCATGGAGTTGGCTCTGCACTGCGGACTGCAAATCCGCAATCCGCTACTGCCCAAGGCCGCCGCCGAAGGCATTGAGATAATGCCGCTGCAAGCCTTCTTTCTTGCCGCCAAGGCAAACAAGCCCTTTTTGCTGCAGCTGCCCATCAGCCTGACCCTGTACGGCAGCCTGCAACAGTTCTTCGAGTTCAGCCAAAAATGCCAATCCGAGGAGCAGTTCATCGCTCTGCAAAACATCGCCATCACTGCTTTGCCGCCGCGAAAGAGAGCAGAGGACGGGACACAAGGCGCTGAAGTGCTCAAAATCGAGCTGATGTGCAGCGGATTCTACCAGTATTGAGATTTTTTGGGACACGAAGACACACGAAGGTACACTAAGGTGCACTAATAGAAACTTAAAACTGAGCCTCACGCTACCTATGTTAGACCTGGAGACATTATTTAAAGAGGAATGGGAGCTGCTGCTGCTGATTGTTGCGCTTGGCACCCTGTTACTGCTGATCTTGCTTAGTCTATCGGCGCCCAAAAGCCGGAGCGCCTCCGGTTTCGATTCCGGCTCCGGCAGCGCTGATTCCACCCAGGACTTGGCCGCAGCCATAGCAGCCCTGAGCAGCACCCCAGACCTGAAGCTCAAACGCAATCCCTTTGCCTTTAGTTTGCCCGAGCCGGAGCAAGCGCCGGCGGCAAGCGAGACGAAAAGCCCCGCGCTCGTCAAGACCCCGACTCAGCCCCAGCCTGAGCCGCAGCCGCTCCAAAACGAAAATGAGGCGGAAGCGGAAAAACCAAGCGCAAAACCCAGCTATAGCCTACAGACCGCCCGCCTGAGCTTCGTCTACAGCCAAATGGACAGCACCGGCAAAAATACCGCCTTGATTAAAATACAAGCCCCAGGAAAACCTGCCGAGATATTCACTCCAGGCATAGGCGAAAGAATTCTGGGCATGAGCATACTGTCCATCAACGAAGACAGCATCAGCATACTGGACGCCAGACGCAGACAGCAAAAAATCAACTATGGCGAAAGCAAAAACATCAGCGTACTCAGGCAAAACCAGTAAAACAGCAGACTTAGTCTACGAAGACACACTAAGTTTTAGGCCTTGATTTGAGGCTGCGCCGGGATTTTTTGTCTATAATGACATATGTCATTTAATTGTTTTTAAGAAATATAGTTCATTGGCTTGACATTCATATTTAAGTTGTTATACTATTAACAAGGTTCCGATTTTCAACTGTTTTTCTTATGGATATTTGTGACATACAGGTTGATTTGTGCGAGGGTTCTCAGCTTCCCAAGTATCGTCAGCTAGCTGTGGGACTTGAGCAGCTTTTGCTCAGCGGCGCGATTGGTTCCGGCGAGCGTCTGCCCAGCGACCGCGAGCTGGCCGAGCATCTGGGCACGACTACGGTGACCGTCAGCAAGGGTCTCAACGAGCTGGTCTCGCGCGGTCTTTTGCGCCGCAAGGTGGGCAGCGGCACCTATGCCGGCGACCTATCCGAGCCGGCCTGCCGACGCATCGGCGTCGTCTGCCACGAGGTGGTAATGCCCGACAGAGCCTACATCTCGCCGCTTCTGCATAATTTCCACCGCTACTGGGAGGAGAAAAACTACCAGGTTCTTACCTTGCGCGGCCGTCCGGAGAACTACCTGCAACTTTACCAGGAGTTTCGGCTGGCCGGCATCCTGGTGCTGGTACCGCGCGAAGAGTTCTTTCCCGACATCGCGCAGCTGCAGGCCGACGGCCTGCCGCTGGTTTCCATAGGCTTTGCCTGTCCCGACTTGCCACAGATATCTTTCGGCAGCAACCACGAGAAGACCGCCGAAGAGGCGGTTGAATACCTGCATTCCCTGGGACACCGACGCATCGGCTTTGTTTATTTCAGCGAACACAGCTCCAATATCATTCATTTGCGCGGCTATCGTAAAGGCATGTGGAATGCCAAGCTACCGGTGCACCCGGACTGGGAGCTGGGACGGGGGAGACGCGAGTTCATGGCCGAAGACCTGACAGAGCTGCTCAGCAAACCGGAACCACCCAGCGCGCTGCTGGTCAGCGAAGTGCACAGCATCATCGGCATTTACAATGTCTTGCAGCAAATCAATCGCAGGATTCCAGAAGACCTGTCCATCGTGGCCTTCGATGATCCAAGCTACCTCACCGAAATCAACCCGCCCCTGACCGTCTTTAGACAGGAACTGGAGGAGTTCAGCGGACAGGCCTGCAAACAACTGGAGCTGCAAATCATGGGAAAAACACTCATGGATATAAATCATGCCAACATAGGAAGCAGGCTAGTGATTAGAAAATCTTGCCGCACGCTCTAGTAAATCCGGTGATTCTTACAACTACAGTTTGTCGATATTAGAAGGAGAAGACCATGAAAAAAGAGTGTCGTTTTACCCTTATCGAATTGCTCGTCGTCATTGCAATTATCGCCATATTGGCCAGTATGCTACTGCCGGCTCTAGGGAAGGCGAGAGCCAAGGCCCAGGCAATTAAGTGCACTGCCAATTTAAAACAAATTGGTTTTGGCTTACTCTTGTATGTGGATGACAATGAGGGATGGGGGCCACGTTATTGCAACAATTACAATGTCAGTAATTTTCAAATTTCTGGGGTTGGCTATGCCCCTTTCTCGTTTTGGTATATGGCCACAGTGTACGGTGGATACTTGATGCCTCCAGGCCCCATGGTCTCATATATGAACAGCTCTTCGGTGTATTCGCCTTCGGGTTCCAACAGCTACAGTGACGAGGTAAAAAGTGTTTTTTATTGTCCTTCGGCTCCGACTTTGGGGCATGCCAAATTATATGGTTATTCAATTAACGAGTTTATCGGACATTTCGAGGCTACTATAGCCAAGCCTGAAGCAGTTAAACAAGGAAGAAGCTATAGAAGCATAGCGGTGGTTAAAAGGCCTGCGCATCTTGGCTGGATAGCTGACAAGGATGAAGAAAAATGGAATCTGCCCTGCATAGGCGGTAATGTTTCAGGACGAAGACCGGGGTACAGACATAATATGCAAGCGAATGCGCTCTTTGTAGATGGTCATGTGGCTTCGGTAAATCAGGCCGACACCCAACTAAGCGGCATGCCTTTTTATGGCGGCGGTGGCATAGGAGGAGATTATTTTTATGGATATAAATATTGAGATATTCTGTCTCTAAAATACTGATAGTGCAGCAGATTCGCAGGTATAGATCTGACTGCACTGCGCTTGTCTTCCGTAAAAACACAATCTATAAATAATTATAGATTTCATAAGAAAAAGAAAATCATAGGAAAAAAATGACAGTCAAACCAATTTTTAGATTATTGAGCAGTGCACTTCTTTTATTGTTTGCCTGCGCCGGACAAGCATCGTTGCCTATGCCTCCCGGATACAAACCGGTACTTTTGCAGAATAACCGTAATGGCTCCATATATACGGTTTTGCCAACTCGCAAGGTTTTTTCTGAAGAGAAGTTTAGCGAAGATGACTTCGATCTTGAGAGCCGCCGGATTTACTTGGCTGGTGCTGCTGGAGAGAGCGAACAGGTCCAAGTTGTTTTCAATCCCAGGCAAGACGTCAACAACTTGCGAGCCGAGTTTTTCAATTTGCAGAGCGGTGAAAACTCTTTGGATCCAACAAATTTTTCTTTGGCAGTAGTCAGCAATGTTCCCATTCCAGAGAGGAGCAACTGGTATGGTTTTAATGGCAATGAGGTAGGCTTGGTGCCCGACCCTGTAGACTGGCTGAGTAACTTTGATTTAGCAGCAAATCAAAACAACACCCTCTTGTTGGAAGTTAGAATCCCTGCGCAATGCCCGGCTGGTAACTACTTTGGTGAAATCAGCTTCCAAGCAACAGGTTTAAGCTTTAATCTGCCCATAGAAGTGGAAGTCTGGCCCATCAGGTTGACGGAAAAACCACAGTTAGCCACCGTGTTTTGCGGTCCAGACATACAAACTGAAAGTGGGATTCATCAACTCTACAAAGGGGTGGTAACTCATGAAAAATATGGCAGCAGTGGTTTGAAATTTAATTTGTCACAAGATAAAAAAGAGATCAGTTATGATGGAAAGAAATATTTCTCAGGCCTACAAAAGCTTCATAATGACTACGCTGTGAATAGCTTTGCCTTGCCACCATCGCTGCTTGGCGGCAGCTCAAAGCTTAACCAAAACTATTTAAGCTCGGGCATTCCTGTGGACGAGGAAGGCTTTTCTCAGCTGCACAGGACTTTTCTGAAAACTATGCGCCAACAATATATAAATGCCGGATTACTGAACAATGTTTTCTACTACGTCATGGATGAATTTCCTGCTAGTTCAGCGGGTGCTTTTGCACGCATAGCCGCTGATGCCAAAAAGGAGTTCCCAGAAATGCCAGTGATGGCTTTGACTCATGAATGGTTCCCCGAACTGGCTGCTAGCAAAGATATTGATATTTGGTGTGTTCCTTGGCACTTTTTTTCCACCAAAGATGATGATTGGAGCCATTGGCGGGAATTGCGTCGTCAAGGTTTAGAATTATGGAGTTACATGAACTCTCTTTATTGCATCAATGTTTCTTGGAATCCTAAGGCGATGCGTTTGTTTCCCATGGTTTTGGCTCGTTATGACTACAGTGGTTCACTGTGGTGGCATGTTGCGGCTTTTTACGGCAAGAACGTACGCAAGGAACCATGGGGCTTGATGAACAAAGAGAAGCAGAAGTTTATGTATGGCTCTGGCTATGTTTTTTATGCTCCTGAAGAAGATTCAGGCAACTGGGGTTCCAGCTTGCGTTGGGAAAACTACGTGCAGGGCACCGAAGATTACAAACTTCTACAGGTGCTCAAAGAAAAATGGAAAGCCGCCGAAGCTAGCTTGGATAACAAAGACGCTGCCTTTAGCGCCGAAACAGCATTAGCGATGTACGTGTCGCAGCTTGCCAGCAGTTTCAGGGCACAAACTTATTTTGTCGATCCCCTGTATATAAATCGCTTCAGACAATTACTGGCCAAAGAAATTATTGCGCTGCCCCAGGCACCTCTGGTTTTAGTTAACTTTGAACCAGCTGACACCAGAGATGCTAATAGCTTGCATTTAAGGGGCTTGCTTGAAGAAGGTAGTGAAGTCACTGTCAATGGAAATAAGGTTGATATGTGGGGAACAGGCAAGGTTTTCACTTATGAAGCCGAGCTTGAATCTGGTTTGAACTGTTTTGAGATTGTTGTTAGCAAAGACGGCAAAAGCAAGAAAGTCTATCGTGAAGTGAAGTGTCGATGAATCAAGCCTAGCCCACACTTACGGCAGTGTGATTTAGTGTTTTTGAGGACTTTTGGGACGCTTGGGACGGGGAGCATGCTCTGGGCGTGTATTACATATCTGGGACTTTGCTTCGTGTGCCTTTGTGTGATTTCGTGTGTATTTGTGTCCTCTCGGTAAATAGCAAAAGTAAATGCACGTTTTGGCGTGGAACCTCTTCTTCCCCGTGTTTT
>JAAZIY010000372.1 GCA_012800625.1 Lentisphaerota bacterium | reverse complement strand
GTACTATCTTAAAGACAATGCCTAAATGTAATGGTTTTTTCCGCCTTTGCCCGCCTGAAAACATATTTTTGGCAGAAGAAACCGCAGCCGGCTCGAGCAATGGCGCCTGGCCGCAAGTAATTGTCACCCTCACTGCACTGCGAACGCATATGTCCCTACGACTCAGCGCATTTATTCTCGCCGCCGGCGAGGGTCGCCGCCTGCGCCCGGCAACTCTCAGCCGAGCCAAGGCGCTGCTGCCTTTCTGCGGCGTGCCCTTGCTCGAGCTTACCGCATCCATGCTCTCCACCCTGCCTGTGGACAACATGGTGGTCAATTGCTGCTACCAGGCCGACCGGGTAAGCGAGTTCTGCGCGCGCTTGGCGCACAAATACAACTGGGATCTGCGCGTGTCGCAGGAACATCGGCTGCTAAACCACGGCGGCGGACTGCGCAAGGCGCGCCAACTGATCCCGGAGGCGGAGCATATCCTGGTGCACAACGCCGATGTGGTCATCGACTTCGACCTGCAAAAACTGCTCGAGGCGCATCTTCACAAACAGGCCGCGGTCACCGTATTGCTTATACCCGGAAAAGGCCCGCAGAGCGTAAGTCTGGATGAAAATGGCAATATCGTCAATTTCCGCGACCCGCTGAAGGGCAGTCATACCTTCTCAGGCATACATATACTCAGACCGGAAGTCCTGGATTTGCTGCCCGAAGACCAGATCGCGCCGGATATCGTTGACTGCTATCAGAAAGCGCTGCACATGGGCTGGCCAGTGCAGGCATATTGCCTGCAGCAGGAGGTCTTCTGGTCGGACATAGGCATGGCGCAGGACTATATACGCGCTCACGGGGAAATCGCCGACTGCGCGCTGACCGCGCATCCGCTGTTGCGCGAGGCACAGAGCGAGCAGGCAAAAAGACGCTTCGAGCTTGAACTTAAAGGCGTGCAGTGCAGCGGCGCATTGGGGCTGGGACGCGAGCTGGGCGTGCCGGCCGGCTCGCAGCTGCATAACGTCGTGCTCTGGGACTATACCAGGCTGCCCAGACCGCTGCTGTACGCCGATGGCATCTTTGTCGGCGACGATGTGCCCCCGCCCAAGGCGCCGAGCAGCAAAAAGAAACCGGACTGGAGACTGCTGCAGAGCCTGGACCTCGAACCAGGCAGCTACGAGCTGGAAATCCTGCCCAAACAGGGCAGCGGCAGGCTGTATAAAAGAATCAAAAGCGCCGATAAGTCATGGGTCTGGTGCGCCTACGACCCGGAAAGACGCGAAAATGCCGGCTTCGCCGCCATCAGCGAGTTCCTCTGCAGCCTAAATATAAACGTGCCGCGCATCATCCTGCATCAGCCAGACTGCTTCGAGATCATTATCGAGGACCTGGGGCAGAGCGACCTGCAACTGGCCTCCGGCCCTCTGCTGAAGGACTATCTTTTCAAGGTGGTGGAGCAAATCGCTCGCCTGCATGTGCTCGGCGACCAGGCTGTGCGCCTGGAAGAACTGCCGCTGCAAAGAGGCTTTACCAAGGGGCTTTACGATTGGGAGCGTGATTACTTCCGTAGCAACCTGCTGCAGGCCTGCCTGCAGGCTCCGCAGCTCTGGACCGATGCCGCCAGCGAATATTGCGAGCTGCGCGAGCTGCTCCTGCGCCAGCCTCTGGTGCCCATACACCGCGACCTGCAAAGCGCTAATGTCAAGCTGTTTCAAGGCAAGCTGAGCCTTATCGACTTCCAGGGCATGCGTCTGGGCTGCGCCGCCTACGATCTGGCCTCGCTGCTCTACGATCCCTATCAGTGCCATGAGCGCGGCCTGCGCCAGCAGGTCTGGCGCGAATACCAACGCCAGGTCAAGACTCTGGGCGGAGAGCCGCCCGGCGACGCCGTACTCTATGCCGCCGCCTGTCAAAGGCTTATGCAGGCCCTGGGTGCATACGGCAAATTGCTGCTGCAAGACAAGCTGGAATGGTACGCACAGTTCATTGTGCCAGGCCTGCAAATGCTCAGAGAGGCCGCCGCAGAAAGCGGGCACTACAAGAATCTGCAGCAAATGGCCGAAAAAGCCCTGTACATCGCAGAAGATAAATTCAACAAGCCGGCTTGACAGCGCTGTGCCTCCGGAAAATGGCTCAACGGGGGGCACGAAGTTTTTCCTTTGGCTTAATCTGGTATTTTCTGCTATAGGGGGCTTGTGCGACAAGTTGCCGGCATGGTTACTGCTTGATTAGGGCCTGTCTTGCGAGCCTGCGCGAGGCAGCGCCATAGTTCTTCACCAACTAACAAGGATTCAAGAACATGAGCATCCCCCGTCCCGAACATCCGCGCCCGCAGTTTGTGCGCGACAGCTGGCTTAGCCTTAATGGACCCTGGACCTGCCATTTTGACCAGGGCAAAAGCGGTCTGGAGCGCGGCCTGCAGCATAGCCAGGGCTTTGAGCAGCCCGTCATGGTGCCCTTCTGCCCCGAAAGCCGACTCTCAGGCATAGGACACACCGACTTCATCGAATGCCTCTGGTACCACCGCAAGCTGGAAATACCCGCCGAATGGGAAAACCAGCTCGTTTTGTTGCATTTCGGGGCGGTGGACTATGAGTGCTTTGTTTATATTGACGGGCAGGAGGCCTGCCATCACATCGGCGGGCTAACATCTTTCACGGCAGACATCAGCAGCTACGCTCAAGCCGGCAAGTGTCATGAGCTGGTATTGCAAGTCAAAGACGAGCAGCGCTCCGGAAACCAGCCCTACGGCAAACAGTCGCCATGGTTTAAATCCCAGGGCTGCAGCTATACGCGCACTAGCGGTATCTGGCAAAGTGTCTGGCTGGAGGCAGTGCCAAAATATGGACTGAAATCCTGCAAAATCGTGGCAGACATAGACCGGGAATGCCTGCTCATAACTCCTGAATATCATGCCCTGAAAGCCAATACCAGCCTAATTATAGATATACTCGCCGACGGCGAGATAGTCAATAGCGCCGCATTCCCCTGCGTCAATGGCTCGCCGCTACAGATCGACCTGCCGAATCCCATACTCTGGGAGCCGGGAAACCCCTTCCTGTACGAAATAGTTCTTGAGCTTTTCGATGAAGATGACAAGCTGATAGACTCGGTCAAATCATATGCCGGCATGCGCAAAGTACATATCGAGGGCGAGCGCATCTTTCTCAATAACCAGCCTATATTCCTGCGCCTGGTGCTAGACCAGGGCTTTTACGAGGAGGGCATCTGGACTGCCCCCAGTGACGAGGCTTTGCGCCAAGATATAGTATTGGCCATGCAGGCCGGCTTCAACGGCGCCAGGCTGCATCAGAAGGTCTTTGAGGAGCGCTTTCACTACTGGGCCGACAAGCTGGGATATCTGACCTGGGCTGAGTTCGCTGACTGGGGCATAGGCTTCTGGCGCTTCTATGGAAGCGAGCCAGTTAATTTGCAGCAGGGTTTGCTCAACTTTATGAGCGAATGGCGAGCCGTGGTCCAACGCGACATGAACCACCCCTCCATCATCGCCTGGACGCCGCTGAACGAGACGCGCAACTATCAATGTCTCAAAACACACCGGCAAATAACAAATGAAATATATGCGCTCACAAAAGCTCTGGATCCCAGCCGCCCCGTCAATGACAACAGCGGCTATGTGCATGTATGCAGCGACCTGTGGACAGTGCACAACTACACACAGGATGCCGCCGAGCTGATCGCACAATTGCGCCCTAAAGAATACCCGGTGGCGGTCAGAGACGCCGAAACAGAGCTGTTCGCCTACAAAGGGCAGCCCTATATCGTTGACGAATACGGCGGGGTTAAGTTTATCCCCGAAGACCGCCAGGCCTTTGCCGACAACTCCTGGGGCTATGGCCAGGAGCCGGCCAGCAGACAGGAGGCCTACGACAGAATCCGCGACCTCAGCGCCGCGCTGCTAAGCATGCCGGAGCTGAGTGGCTACTGCTACACCCAGCTCACTGACATAGAACAGGAGCAAAACGGAATATACAATTACGACCGCAGCGCCAAGTTCGATATGGACGAAATCAACTCAGTCTTCAGCCAAAAGCCCGAATGGAGCCACTACTGACAGAGAAGCCAAAGCCTGACCTGGTTACTAGCCTAGTCTGGATAGTAACCAGGTCCAAAAAAAAGGTTGCCTGGCAGGGCTTTGGACACGAAGACACACAAAGGCACACGAAGGTACACTAAGTCGTCTTTGTCTAAAAGGGGCATTGCGGCCATTTCCTTTTAGCTGTTTAGCGCTTAACAGACAACTCTTTTTGCTCTTTGCTAATTACCTCGGTCACGAGTATTCTCCAGGTGCCTGCCGGATCAGACTCTACAAAAGGTATGTGATGTTGCGCCGTGCCTTTTTTCAAGAGCAAGTTGTATTCATAGGCTTCTGCCTCCGTTCCGTCAGGCCTGAAGACCTGCACTCTGAGAGCAGAGTCCAGTTTTTGATTGAGCTTCACAGTCAGTGTTCCGTTTCTTAGCTTCAGGGAGGCAAGGGAGATTTTTCGTGGCAGCTGTGTAATCAGCAGTGGCAAGGCGTCGCAAAACGGCAGTTCAAGCCTGTCGGTTTTGCCGTAATACTTTCCGTTGACCGCATTGTAAACATGAGCTTTGCGCGGTAGCCTTAGCTGCAAATCCTGCAGACGCGGACTTTTACTTATCACGCCGAAATATGGATTACCGTTACTGTCAAAGCGGGTACAATACTCCAGCCCCACGGCAGTCTGCCCATTTAACAAGGGGTTTTTCAACGTATCCTTGAAACTCTCGGCTCCCAGTATTCTTCGCCACAGTTCCAGCTCCTTTATTACCAAGTTCCGATTTTCTTCAGCCTCCAGATAGCTTTGCGCTTCTATAAAGCTGGTGTCAATCTCAGGTATTAGCACATGTTGGTTCCCTGCGAAAAGTTCAAGCAGTGGGTTTTCCTGGCGTTTGCGGCAATTTTGCTGCAGTCTTCCTGGCTCAGCCACTGCTATTATCCGGTGGCCAGCAGCGGCAAATCCCAGAATGGCATTGACTTCCAAATCCGACAAGGCGCTACTGTCAGGCAAAATCAAAGTTTGATACCTGCCTTGCTGTAAAATGCCTTGTTCAACTTGCTCATAAGAAACAAAGTCAAAGCTTGCGCCAGCCTGGCGCAGGAGCAAAATCAGCTTTTCACGTAGCAGCCTATGCTCGTCGCGTCTTTTCTCGATAAATGCCGCCCTGATTGAGGCCTGTGAGTAAAGAACAGCAATATCTGCCTGACTGTGCAAATTGTTCAAATAGTGCTTACCCAGACCCGTGCTTAAGACTTTCAGGTGCGGCAGACTGTCCGCCATGGCGGCTGGCAAAGTCCAGTCCGGATTAACTAGTGATGGGTAGCAAAAGCCCATGATGCCCTTGTAGCCCAAAAATAGGGTTTTCCAAATTTTATAACCTAGGATACCGCCCTTGGAGCTGTAGCCAAATTCCCAGGGCATGTAGTCGCCATCCGGTTTAAAAGAACGTTGTAACTCATGTTGACCGCCGCTATAATAGTTCATAAGTCCGTCAAAGACTTTCATCTGCCGCCACCAATCCATGCCGCCATAAGCGGTTGGAGCCTGAGTGCCTGATATTGAAAACTTAGCCTCGGGGTCAGAGAGTCTTCCGCTGCTGGTCGCGCTGGCCACCACATTTTGCAGGCGTCCATCCATAAACTCTAGGTGGTCTGCCCAGCCAGCGATTTTTTCTCCTTGTCCCTGCCAGATTTCATCCTTGGTAAATGGCAACACCTCTTCCCAGGTTTCAAACTCGCACTGCCATTCCTGGTTGAGTTTTGCCAGGCTGTCGTACTTGAGTTTTAGAAAATTTCTAAACTCAAACAAGCAGTGTTCGGAGAAACAAAAATCTATGGGCGTGCCACCGTATCCGGTAAGAGACTGCTCATCGCCCATCCAATAAAAGCGCAGGCCGAATTTGTGCTGGTTTTTGCCAATCTGCCTATAATCTTCTTTAATTCTTTCTAAAAACTCAGGGTTTGATAGGCAGGGTTTGCGCTGCAAGAGCATCTTGTCTCCGGTCTCGGCATATTCCACTGGCTCGCTGCATCGTCCCAGTCCCACGTGATGCAGCATGGTGGGGTTAAAATTATACCTGATGGGAAAATCATGGTCCATAGGGCGCCAATTGGCAATAAGCGTCCGTAGGCGCAGCTTACGCATAAGTTGGGCTTGCTCCTTCCAAAGATAGAAGCGTGTTCCGTCATCAGTCATCCAAGTCCCCGGCTCATAGTCATCCCAGAGCCTACTTTCCTTGGAAGGTAAAACGCCAAACTCCTTATTCAAGCGGTCAACCTCAATCTCATTATCCCAAAGCGAGAGCTGTAGGCGATAAAACCTGGCTGGCAACGCGTTGTTGATTTTAAGCTGTCCACTTAGCGTTGACGTCGCCGCAAAAAGCCTGGAGGCCACGGTTCTTTCATAGGAATCTATTAGCTCGGCCTTGACCTGCAGTTGCGTGAAATCTCCGCCCTCAAGCCTGGCGCTGAAGTGCAATTGTTCGCCGTTTTCATAGTCTTTCTTGTCTATCTCCAGCTTTTCCAGCCTGGTGGTATTTTCTTGTTCCCGAACAGCCCAACTGCCTGAATTAATGACCTCTCCATTTTGATTACGCACAATTATGCTCAACAAGCGCATTCCGGCAAAGCTTGCTGAGGGCATGGTCAATCTGATATCTTGTATGCCTTGTTTTAGGTTCACAGCCTCATTCTTCTGCTGCCGCACCTGCATATATCTATCGCGCAAAGTCAATTCCCAAGTGCTTTGAGCAGCACTGTGGTTGTTAAGCTGCAAAGAGATTTCCAACTTGCCATTTTTCTCGCTCAAGTCACATTTCTCAAAAAGCGTAGTAGGGGTTTTTCCGGCGGCAAACTGAGCCGCTTTTGCCAGCATGGCATAGTATATCTCAAAGGGCACTGCGCGGTTTTCATAGCTGTCAGGCAAATTCGGCGTCAGACCGGCGGCTGACTTAAAACGACCAAACAAGGCCTCGTACGTCAAAGCCAAAACTCTGCCTTTGCCATAGTTGCCAATGCTTAGATAAGGCGCAGCCCCAGCACTGGCTAAAGTGCCAGACTGAGCCCTAAATTGGTGTATAGGCTCAGCAGGCAAAAACTCGAAGGGGACGCCCTGAGTCAAAAAATGCTCGCTTTCTTTTTTTGGAATTGCGTTTTTAAGGCCCGAGTATGCCTGCAGGGCTGGAAACATTTCGTTTTCCTGCCTCAGTCCCACATATACCAGCCCGCAACCCTGCCGCACCTTCGCCAAAATGCTGTCCTGAAACTCCGTCTTGAAATAGTCCCAGGGCAGGCCGCCGATCATGATCAAATCGTAGTCTTGTTTCAGTGCTTTTTCCAGATTGTCCTCGATGTCCCGAATGTTTGTTGCTGCGAAGTAGTCGCCCAGCTTATAAATAGGCGAGGCACCTTTGTGACTGCCAGGATATAGTAAATAAGGAACCACAAAATCCATGTCTAAACGTTGTGCCAGTTGTGAAACTTCGGGGATATTTGTGTGTTGCAACAGCATAAGAGCCTTTAACTTGCCCGTTGCCGAGGG
>JAAZIY010000371.1 GCA_012800625.1 Lentisphaerota bacterium | reverse complement strand
TGGCCTTTGGCGGACCTTACCTGGGATATATGTGCACCAGCAACAAGCTGATGCGCAAAATGCCCGGGCGCATCGCCGGGCAGACCAAGGATACGCAGGGGCGCACTGGCTACGTGCTTACTTTGCAAGCCCGTGAACAGCATATACGCCGCGAGCAGGCCATGTCGAATATCTGCTCGAACAAGAATCTCTGCGCCCTGGCCGCCCTGGTCTATATGACGGTGCTGGGCAAGCAGGGACTGCGCGAAGTGGCGCAGCTCTGCCATAATAAAGCCGCCTATGCCAGACAAAGACTGAGCGCCATACCCGGAGTCGAGACGCTGGGCGACAGCCCCTTCTTTAATGAGTTCGTACTGCAATTGCCCAGGCCTGCTGAATCCCTGCTGGCCGAATTGCTGAAAAAAGGAATTGCCGCCGGCGTGCCCCTGGGTAAATACTATCCGGGGCGCGAGCGGCAACTGCTCGTCGCATTCACTGAAAAGCGCAGCAAAGAGGAGATAGACCTGCTGGCCGAGAACCTGGAGGCATTGCTATGAAATTGATTTTTGCCAAAAGCGTAGAGGGGCGGCGCGGACTGCGCCTGCCCGCCTCCGATGTGCCTGCCGCTGAACTGCCGCAGGAGCTGCTGCGCGAGCAGAGCGCCGAACTGCCGGAAGTCAGCGAGCTGGACGCGCTGCGCCACTTTACTTTGCTGGGGCGGCAAAACATGGGAGTGGACACGAATTTCTACCCCTTAGGCTCCTGCACCATGAAGTATAATCCCAAGATAAACGAGCGCCTCGCCGCCCTGCCTGGCTTTACTGAGCTGCATCCCATGCTGGCGCAGCTACCCGAGGGCGAACAGTATTGCCAGGGCGCCTTGGCGCTGCTCTATGAATGCGAGAAGCTGCTGGCTCAGGCCTGCGGCTTTGCCGACAGCACCCTGCAGCCCATGGCCGGGGCAAACGGCGAGTTGACTGCCATCATGATGTTTGCCGCCTATCTGAAGAGCAAGGGCGAAACCCGGCGTAAAGTCATGCTTATCCCCGATTCGGCGCACGGCACCAATCCGGCCTCGGCTGCGGTGGCCGGTTTTACCTGCAGGGAGATAGCCTCCAACGAAGAGGGCGACCTGGACATTGAGGAGCTGAAGAAGGCACTAAATGATGAAGTGGCAGGCATTATGCTGACCACCCCCAATACACTGGGGTTCTATAATAGCAGCGTGGCCGAAGTGGTCGCCTTGGTGCATCAGGCCGGCGGCCTGGCATATTGCGACGGCGCCAACCTGAATGCCATCCTGGGACGCATACGTCCGGGAGACCTGGGCTTTGACGCCATGCATATCAATACCCATAAAACCCTGTCCACTCCGCATGGCGGCGGCGGGCCGGGCAGCGGGCCGGTCTGTGTGGCTGCCAGGTTGCTGCCATTTTTGCCGCAGCCCAAGGTGCACAAGAATGCCGAGGGGCTCTATAGCTTGTCTGAGGATGCGCCGCAGTCGATTGGCTACATCGCTCCCTACTACGGCAACTTCAGCATTATTGTGCGCGCCTATGCATATATGCTGATGTGCGGCGGCAACGGTTTTCAGCGCATTAGCGAGAATGCCGTGCTTAGCGCCAACTACGTGCGAGAACGTCTGGCTCCCTGGTATGAGCAGAAGTATGAGCGCAGCTGCATGCATGAGTGCGTGCTCTCAGCCAGCCGGCAAAGCGCTTTGGGCGTGAATGCCCTGGATATAGCCAAGGCTCTGTTGGACCGCGGCTTCCACGCGCCAACCATCTACTTCCCGCTGATCGTGCCAGAGGCGCTGATGATAGAACCCACCGAAACCGAGTCCAAACAGACACTGGACGAGTTCTGCGAAGCCATGATCGCCATCGCCAAGCTGGCCGAAGAGAACCCCGAGGAGCTGAAAAAAGCCCCCTTAAGCACGCCGGTAGGCAGGCTTGACGAGGTGACTGCCGCCAGACAGCCGCTGCTGAGAGTCTGAGGCCTTCTGCCGCAATGCCCCTTTTTAGACTAAGACGACTTGGTGTGTCTTAGTGGGGCTTTGTGGGGCTTAGTGTCAAAAAATCATACGAGAATATCAGGAGATATATATATGTCCGCTGAGATAATTGACGGCAAACAGGTGGCCGCCGAGATTCGCCTTGAGCTTGCCAAAGAGCTGGCGCAACTGAAGGCTGACTCCGGCATAGTGCCGGGACTGGCCGTGATCCTGCTGGGCGAAGACCCGGCCTCGAAATCATATGTAAGCGCCAAGGAAAAAGCCTGCGCCGAAATCGGTATTTATTCCGACGACAATCGCCTGCCGGCAGAGACTAGTGAGGCTGAGCTTCTGGCTCTCATTGAACAGCTTAATCAGGATGACAGGATACATGGCATCCTGGTGCAGCTGCCTTTGCCCAGGCATATTAACGAGGCAGCCGTCATCAACGCCATTTCTCCGGATAAGGATGTGGACGGCTTTCACCCGGTCAATCTGGGGCGCATGATGATTGGCGAGAAATCCTTTCTGCCTTGCACACCGCATGGCGTGCTGCAGATGCTGCAGCGCAAGAATGTGCCCATAGAAGGTGCCGAGGTGGTGATTGTGGGGCGCAGTAACATCGTTGGCAAGCCCCTGGCCAATATCATGATGCAAAAGTCCGACATGGGCAATGCCACGGTCACGGTCTGTCATACGCGCAGCCGGGACCTGGGGGCACATACGCGGAAGGCCGATATCCTGATCGCTGCCGCCGGCAGGCCTAACACTATTAGCGCTGATATGGTGCGCGAGGGCGCCGTGATTATCGATGTGGGAGTCAACCGGGTTGAAGACCCAAGCGCCAAACGGGGCTATCGCCTGGTCGGCGATGTTGACTATGAGGCGGTTAAAGAGAAGGCGGCAATGATCACGCCTGTGCCTGGCGGAGTTGGCCCGATGACCATTACCATGCTGCTGCATAATACCGTGCAGGCCGCCAAGGCTAAGGCGACAG
>JAAZIY010000370.1 GCA_012800625.1 Lentisphaerota bacterium | reverse complement strand
CGGAGCCTCGCTTACCCTGGGCTATATTAGGTTGCCCCTTCGGGGCACTAAATGGACAGATTCTCAAGAAAAAATTGAAATTTCAGCAGGAAATTTAAGTTTTTTACGAGAATTTTGCTTTTGTGCTTACCTGACCAGGGTCAATACTACTGGCAAAATCAGAATCATCGGATGAATTATGCCGCAGAAATGAACCGTTTTATCCCCTGGCACAATTAACTATAAAGCATCGTATCTATCTGCGCCGTAGGCGCATAACCATGCTTAACCCCAGGCTTTAGCCTGGGGTGCAGGCAGCCATCGAAACCGGCGCCTCGTAGAGGCGCTACAATGCCCCCCCTTTTGGACAGGGGCGGTCTAGCCGGCCAGGGCCTGCAATAATATACCGGCAGCCACAGCAGAACCAATGACGCCGGAGACATTGGGTCCCATGGCGTGCATAAGCAGGAAATTCTGCGGGTCGGTTTCCAGTCCCACCTTGTTGACTACGCGAGCCGCCATGGGCACGGCGGAAACCCCGGCCGCACCGATCATGGGGTTGATCTTGCCGCCGCTGAGACGGCTCATCAGGCGACCCAGCAGCAGCCCGCCGGCGGTGCCTATGGAGAAGGCCGCCAGCCCGAGCACCAGGATGCCCAGGGTCTCGAAGTTCAAAAACTTGTCGGCGGAGAGCTTCGAGCCTACGCTTAGCCCCAGGAATATGGTCACGGTATTCATCAGGGCATTTTGCGCTGTGTCGCTAAGACGATCCACGCACATGGCCTCGCGCATTAGATTGCCCAGCATAAGCATGCTGATCAGAGGAGCGGCATCAGGCAAGAGCAGGCAACAGAGCAGCGTGATGGAAATGGGAAAGAGTACCTTCTCCAACTTGCTCACCCGGCGCAGCTGGCTCATGCGTATGTTGCGCTCGCTCACCGGCACCAGAGCGCGGATGATAGGCGGAAAGATAATGGGCACCAAAGCCATGTACGAGTAGGCCGCAACTGCAATGGAGCCTAGCAGGTTGGGCGACAGGCGACTGGCCAGGAAAATGGCGGTGGGCCCGTCCGCTCCGCCGATAATGCCGATTGAGGCGGCATCCTTCAGGCTGAAGTGGATAAAGCTGTCTGGAGTCAGGCTGCTGATGAGTACCGCGCCGATCAGCGCGCCGAAGATGCCCAGCTGCGCAGCGGCACCTAACAATGCGGTCTTGGGGTTGGCAATCAGAGGGCCGAAGTCGGTGAGCGCACCCACACCCAGGAAGATAAGCAGCGGGTAGATGCCCAGGTTGACGCCGACATACAGCATGCCCAAAATACCGTCCGGCCCGGCTATGTGAGCCAGCGGGATATTGCTCATCACTGCACCAAAGCCTATGGGCAGCAGCAACAGCGGCTCGAAGTCCTTGAAGATGGCCAGATAGACCAAAAGCAGGCCTACCAGGATCATGATCAGGCGCCCTATGCCCAGGGTCCACTCCAGCCTGGTCATCGTAATAAAGTCGCTGATGCCAGTGCTGCGCCACAGCCCCTTGAGCATGGGAATGAAGTGAAAGCTCTGCTCATCGCCAGGACTTACCGAATCATGCGCGATAACCTGGGGCAGCATCTTGAAAAGCACAGTGCCCTGCACAATGGTCTGCCCCGGCGAGAATTGCTCGCCCAGCTCGATGACGCGCGCGGAGATGCCGCTCTTCACCTCGGGCTTGCTGCGGCTAGGTATGGGAACCCCTCTGGAGTCTTGCTTGTAGGTGCTGTTGATCTTAAGCTCAAACAGCACGCGCCCAGGATAAACATCCTGGCCTTTGCGCAGGGCAACCTGGTAAATCACAGCGGGATTGGGCCAGACATAGCGTACCGCAATAAGACCGGAAGACTCCTGCACACAGTCGAAAACACCGTCGTTGCTGCGATATAGCACGGAAGAGTTGTTCTCGGCAGCAATGCCCTGCTCGCTGGCCGCAGGCAGTGCGTAGGGAGAACGCTGAACGGCGTCAAGGGATTGCGCTTGACAAAATGAACAGAGCAGAGCAAACACTGCCATCATGGACAAAGCGGGGATTTTCATGGAATTCCTTCTGGGTTGGAAGCTTGTGGCTGAGTAATTGCTTGAAAGCCTGCAACAGCCCGGCCAACTTGCCAATAGCAGGCCGAGAATTTTACCCAGCTCAGCAGAGCCGGGCAAAGCCAGGGCAGCTTTAGGCAAGAAGACCAAATAAGCTCAGAAACTTCAAATATGTGCCACGACCTGGTCAGCCTCGACAGTGTCACCAGTGTCAACATCAATGGACACCACTACACCGTCCGAATCTGCCTTGATGGGCTGCTCCATTTTCATCGACTCGATGACGATAATCTCGTCACCAGCCTTGATGCTCTGACCCACTTCAGCAACCACACGCAACACGGTCCCAGGTATGGGGCTGCGCAGCTCAGTGCCAGCCGCCGCCGGAGCCGCTGCTGCCGCCGGAGCCGCTGCCGCCGGAGCCGCCGATACTGCCGGCGCCGCACCAGCCGGACCTACCTCGACGTGATATGCTTTGCCGTTGACTGTTACTGTGTAAGCGCCATTGCCATTTGCTGATTTACTCACCTTTTTTTCCTTTTGTTCTGATTTGTCCTCGGCGTAACGCACGCCCAACGGGGCCTTGCCCTGCAGGAAGCTTAGTCCTTTGTCTTCACAACAAGCCAAAATGAAGATGTTCTCTTCGCTTACTGGCAGATTGTTGGCCTTCAGTTTGGCCTCCTGGGCGGCGATGCCCAGGCTGGGGTCTTGGTCATTGAGCAGACGCGGGTCTTCAGTAGTCGGCTCCAATTGCAGTTGCTCAGCGGCCAGCTTCACGATCTCCGGGTCCGGGGTGGACGGTGTGCGTCCAAAGTAGCCCAGCACCATCTTGCCGTAGCCGTCAGTGATCTTCTTCCAAGGTCCCTGGGTGACGTTGGCAAAGGCCTGCTGGAAATAAAACTGTGATACCGGGGTCACCGAGGTGCCGCAGCCGCCGCGCTCGACAACCTCGCGCATGGCCTTGATAACATCCGGGAATAGATGCAGGCAATTGGTGTCGCGCATCATCTGAGTGTTGGCCGTAAGCGCGCCGCCAGGCATGGGCGAAAGTGTGATTAGCGGATTGGTCTCCTTGGCTTCTGGCGGCAGCATGTATTTGCTCATGCACTGCTCAAAAACTTCCTCGGCCTTTAGTATCTTCTCGTAGTCAATGTCAAGGGTGTATTCAGTGCCCTTGAAAGCATGCCACATGGTGAGTATGTCAGCCTGGCCAGTGCCGCCAGACATGGGGCGCATGGAAAGGTCGATGATCTCCGCACCGCCCTCAATGGCAGCCATGTAGCAGGCCACCGCCATGGCAGCAGTGTCATGGGTGTGCATCTCGATGGGAATGTCCTTCATACCAGCGGAGTCAAGTATCTCCCTGGAACGTTTCACCGCATCGCGGATAACCTGAGGCGTGCAGGTGCCAGAGGCGTCCTTGAAGCACAAGCTGTGGAAAGGCAGCTGATTCTCAAGAATTTTCTCAAGCATGTCGCAATAAAACTTGGCGGAATGCGCGTAGGAATCCTGCATGCCCGGAGGCAGCCCCATAAGAGTGATAACCACCTGGTGCTGCAAGCCATTATCGTAAACAGAGCGACCGGAGTACTCAAGGTTGCGAACGTCGTTGAGCGCGTCAAAGTTGCGAATGGTGGTAATGCCGTGCTTCTTGAAAAGCTTGGCGTGAAGATTGATGATGTCGCTGGACTGAGAAGAGAGGCCAACCACGTTGATGCCGCGAGCCAAAGTCTGCAAATTGACCTCGGGACCTACGGTTTTACGAATAAGGTCCATCGAGTCAAAGGCGTCTTCCTGACAGTAAAAGTAAGGGCTTTGAAAACGCGCGCCGCCGCCCACCTCCATATGATCGATACCGGCCTCCACCGCCGCCTCAAGTGCCGGAATAAAATCGGCAGTGATGACGCGCGCGCCAATGACTGACTGGAAACCGTCCCGGAAGGAGGTGTCCATGAAACGTATCTTCTTCATAAGTTTCCTCTTGGTGATGAATGAATGTATTGATTTAACTTGACTGCAGAAAATCTCAGCCTGCCCGGTGTGCCTGTATGGCGGCAGTGATGACCGCGACGATTTCATCGGCGTCATCGCCGCTGTCGCTCGCTGGCTTGACAGCAGCAGGCTTCTTGCGCAGCGGCTTCTGCGGCTCGGGCAGCAAATAAGAGTATTTGGCGGCAAGCCGGGCCATATAGTTGGTCAAAGCCACCTGAATTAACAGGAATAAAAACACAAAACCTATGCCCAAAATGGAAATTACCAGTGAGTTGACTATGACTTCCACTAGCTTGCCTCGCTTTGTTGAAATGAAAATAAAACCAGACGAAAATGCCTGAGTTGGAAAACAATTAATATATTTCACCAATAGGTTTTTGCGAATCAGACTGACAAGCAGAAGGAAAAATCAGCGATCCCCGCATTGATAAGGCACGAAATAGTTAAATCCTGTCCAAAAAGCCTTGAAACCCACTTAATGTACACAAATGAACAGCAAAGAACTATGAAGATTTAAATTGTCAAAGTTGAGTTGCTTCTGGTCAGTATGTAGACCCCCATCCAAAATGGTCATAACGGCCTTTCGGCGTTATGACCTTTTTGGACAGGGTCTGTCTTAGTGTCCCAAAAACACATTTTCAGAAAACGATGCCTTGGCCAGGCTCGCTGACCAGCTCGATATTGTCGTCTACCTTGACCATGCAGAAGTACTCCGCGTCTTTCAGCAGCGCTGTGCCGTCGCTAGGCAGCACGCTGGACATGGCCGTGCCAGGCACAGTGAAGAGATTGCCGGAGGGCGCCACCACATTGATGCGCCCCTTTTCTATGCTGGCGCGGCCATGCAGGCAGCGCAGCTGTACACGCTCGCTGGCGGCGTCAAGCACTTTTACAAAGACGACGCAGAACTTGCGCCCCTCCAGATATGCCAAACCCTTGCTCATATGTCAGTTCTGCCTTTTTCGTCATGCCGGAAAGCCAGGCGATGCCGAAAAATGTCCTGGGCGCGTTCGGCCACATTTAGCAGATGCGCCGAGATGCGGTCCAGATTGGCCAGCAGCTCCACGTAGATCACCCCGTTTTCAACACTGCAGTCCTTGCTGCGCAGACGCACCTCGTGGTTGTACTCGAAACGCCCGGCCAGCATGCTGATTTCCCCGCAGTTCTTGATGACCTTCTCAATCATAGTATAGTCAGTCTCATTGATGGCGTCAATAAGTAGCTGACCTGTCTTGCTCAAATTCAACTCGATCTCCTTAATCTCCAACAAGGCCCTAGGCGAAAAATCGCTGCTCGTTGCCTCCAGGTTCTTCACCAGCTCAAAGATATTGATGGCGCGGTCGCCTATGCGCTCAATGTCGTTGACACAGTGCATCATAACCGGGATAAAGATGGATTGCTGCTCGCTGAGGTTGCGCCGAGTCAGCTTGATCAAGTAGTCAATGATGTCATGCTGCGCCAGGTCTATCATCGCCTCCTGGGCGTTGATCTTCTCCTCCATGCCCAGGTCCATGTTGACAAAGGCGGTAACCGCGTCGCGCGAGGCCTCGACGGAGACGGCGCACATTTTTACCAGGGCGCTGATGGTGTGGTCCAGAGCGGCGGAGGGCGCATTAAGCAGGTTGTGCTCCATATGGCAGATGCGGCTGAGCGCGTCCGCAGCGCCCTTGCCAGCCGGCAGAACCGCGCCGGCCAGCCAGGCTATGGTGCCGATGAAAGGCATGAAGAGCAGCACTGCGACCAGACTGAAAACAGTGTGCGCATTGGCCACGTGACGCCCTATGTTCTCGGGATGCTCGGCAAAAACATTGCCGCTGGTGATGAGGTCAATGAGACGCATAAAGCAGGGCACCCCATTCCAGGGCAGATAAAAAAGCAATATCATGGCGCTCACGGCCAATATCTTGAAAACAGTGGCCGACAAAGCCGCCTGCCGCGCTACGCGGCTGGCTTTCATTGAGGCCAAAAGCCCGGTCACCGTGGTGCCTATGTTGCAGCCCAGCACCAAGGGCACGGCGGTGTAAAAATTAAGCAGGCCGCTTTGCGCCAGGGCTATGGCAATACCCACCGTGGCAGAACTGCTTTGCACAATGACAGTCATCACAATGCCCACCATTATGGCGCCAAACACCGGAATCAAGGGCAGGCTGCCGCCAGCCACAGGACGACAGTCAAAATGCTGAAAGGCGGCCTTGAAGCTGGGAAAGTCAGAAATCGCCCGCATTTTGTCAGACATCAGCATCATGCCGAAAAATAGTATGCCGAAGCCCAATATGGTGTAGGCGATGCCGCGGCTGTTGCTGCGTTTGGCGATAAGCAAAACTATGACGCCCACGCAAATAGCCGGCAGAGCCAGGGTCTCCAGCTTGAACGAAACCATCTGGGCAGTCACCGTGGTGCCGATCGAGGCACCGAAAATCACGCCTATGGCCTGCGAAAGATTGAGCAGGCCGGCATTGACAAAGCCGACCACCATCACCGTGCAGGCGCTCGAAGACTGTATAAGGGCGGTCACCCCCAGACCGGCAAGCACCGCGCTGATGCGGTTGCCGGTGAACATCTGCAAGATGTTTTTGAGGCGGTTGCCGGCAATCAACTGCAGCCCTTCGCTCATCATCATCATGCCGTAGATAAACAGAGCCAGCCCGCCAAGCACATCGATAAGAAGCGTGGTCCAGCTCAAAGACATGGCGCTGATGGGAATGGCGCGAAACTGATATGCGCCCTGCCCGTCTCGCTCTCCTATCTCAGCGAACAGCTCGTGTTTTCCAGTGTAACCGGAACTGGTCACTAGCCTGGTGCTGGCTATGCCGCGGTTATTGGTCAGCACGCGGTTTTCACTCAACCGAGCCTTATCGGAGTCACTGGTCAGCCTGAAAAAAACCGGCACGCCTACCAGCGGCTGCTCTGCACTGCCGATTTGTATTTGTATAGGCTCAGGCAGCTCGTCGCCGGCTATGGTCTGCTGATTGT
>JAAZIY010000369.1 GCA_012800625.1 Lentisphaerota bacterium | reverse complement strand
GAACAGCAAGGAGAAGCGCAATGACTGCCCTCTGCTGGCGCTGGGCATGGTGCTTGATGCCGACGGCTTCCCGCTCTGCCACAAGGTATTCCCAGGCAACACGCACGACAGCCAAACCCTTGAAGGCATGGTGGGCGAGCTGAAAAAGCTTTCCGGCCTGGACAAGACACCGACCGTTGCTATGGACAGCGGCCTGGCAAGCAAAGAAAACATTGCCTGGCTGGTGGGAAGCGGCTATGACTACATTGTCAGCGGCAAGCGCCAGTCCCGGCAAGATTTCTACACAGAGTATGCAGAGAGCGAGGAATTCACCCAGATCGGCGGACGCAGCCCCGAGAAGGCTGTCCTCGTCCGGCGCACTGTGCGCGGCGAAGAGCAGATCGTGTTGTGCAAAAGCGAGTCGCGACAGCTCAAGGAAGAGGCGATCATAAGCAAAAGCGAGCAAAGGTTCCTTGAAGCTCTAGAGAAGCTGAGCAAGCGCATAGAACGCGGTGACGGCAAACTCAGGCTTGACAAGGACGACTCCGTGGTCAACCGGGCGCTGGGGACAATCTTCTCCAAGCACACCCGCGCGTCGAGGTTCTACGAGGCTCACTACGAGGGCGGGGAGCCGCGCCGGCTTGTTTGGGCGAGGAAAGACAAGGAGTTTGAGAAGGCCATTGAGATGTGCGGCTGTTATTTCCTGCGCACCAACCGCATGGATTTAAGCGACGACGAAATTTGGAAGGTCTATATGTCACTGTCGCGTCTAGAGGCCGCTTGGCGCAACATGAAAAGCGACCTGGGGCTGCGTCCCTTCTATCACCAGCTAGACACCCGTTGTGAGGCGCATGTGCTGATAACCGTGCTGGCCTTCCATCTGCAGCGCTGGGTCGAGCAAAAGCTGGAGAACGCCGGGCTGCGGCTCACCTTCAGAAAAGTTTACAGGCTGCTGCAAACGCATTGCTATGCGACCCTATGCCTGCCCACCAAGGACGGCAAGATGCACTCACTGCGCAAACCCGGCAGGCCGGACGAGAAGCAGGCCGCGGTATACGCCGCGTTGGGCAATAGACCTGGGAGCGCTGCCGACGGCCAAGCTAACCACCTGCGAAAAAGGGGCAGGGAAAAAAAAGAGTGTTTGCCTTTTTAAGCGGTGCTATTCCCCCAAATGCGAAAGTTGGGCTAAGATGCAAGCTTTTGCAAATCGAAAAATAACTTCGCCCGACACGCCCGGCACGCCCGACACGCCAGAACTGCCCGATTCGTCCGATTCGTCCGATTCGTCCGATTCGTCCGATTCGCTTTTGCGCCCTGTGCAGTGGCGTGCTACAGTCCCTTCATTGCACGGTATTCAGCTATGCTGCGGCGCAGGCCTTCCAGCAGTGGTATGTTGGCCGTCCAGCCCAGGGCATTGGCTCTGCCGGAGTCCATCAGCTTGCGCGGCATACCGTCAGGCTTGCTCTGGTCCCAGATAATTTTCCCCTTGAAGCCGGTTTCGGCAGCTACCAGTTCGGCCAGCTCTTTGATGCTGATCTCATGTCCGGCGCCCACATTGAGATGCTGCTGCGGCAGGCAGTCTAGCTCCAAAAAATGACAGACCGCCGCGGCCAAGTCATCAACATGCATAAATTCGCGCAGCGGCGCGCCGCTGCCCCAGAGAGTAACCTGCTCGGCACCTTCGCTCACTGCCAGACAAAAACGACGGATAAAAGCCGGGAACACATGGCTGTGCTCCGGGTGGTAGT
>JAAZIY010000368.1 GCA_012800625.1 Lentisphaerota bacterium | reverse complement strand
TACTGTGTCAAAAAAAATAGTGCAACGTTTCAGCTTTTTTGCTTTTCTTCTACTGTTTAGCCTGCTGCAGGCAGCAGAATTGAAAAGTGCGAAATATGTGTTTCTCTTCATTGGCGACGGCATGTCCATCCCCCAGCGCATGATGACTGACGAGTACTTGCAACGCACTGAAAAACGAGGCCTGCTTATCAACCAGCTGGAATGCCAGGGCTTGACCAGAACCAGCGCCGCCAACGCCTTCATCACCGACTCGGCAGCCAGCGGTACCGCTATAGCCTGCGGCGAAAAAACCAATAATGGACGCATAGGCATGGACGCCAGCGGCAAAAATAAGCTGGTGTCATCCGCAGAAGTGGCTAGAGATAACGGACGCAAGGTGGGAATAGTCACATCGGTGACCATTAACCATGCCACACCGGCGGCATTCTACGGACATAATGTCAGCCGCGGAAACTACTATCAGCTGGGACTGGACCTGATCGCCTCGGGCTTCGACTACTTCGGCGGGGGCGGCATCGCACAGGCCAACAAAGAGGACGACCCGCTCTACAAAGGGGATATCTACGAGCTTGCCAAAGAGGCCGGATACACAGTGAGCAGAAACCGCGAGGGCTTTCAGAAAATCAATAAAGACAGCGGCAAAGTGCTCTCGTTTGGCGCCGCCGATGCGCTGCCCTACGCCATAGACATGAGCGAGGATGATCTCTGCCTGGCAGACTTCACCCGCCAAGCCATCGAGGTAATCGACAACCCCGAAGGCTTCTTCCTCATGGTCGAAGGCGGCAAGATAGACTGGGGCTGCCATGCCAACGACGCGGCAACCACACTGAAAGAAGTAATCGACTTCGATAACGCCGTGAAAGTGGCCTATGATTTCTACGAGAAAAACCCCGAGGACACCCTAATCGTAGTCACCGGCGACCATGAGACCGGCGGACTCACACTGGGATTCGCAGGCACCGGCTACAGAACACAAATCGAGACCCTGGGAGCGCAAAAATATTCCGGCGGAGTCATGGCAAACAAGATCAAGGAGCAGAAAGCGGAAAGCCTGGAAGAACTCAAGCCGCTGATCAATGAGATGACCGGCATGGTCTTCGCAGTGGACGGCGAATACAAAAAAGGCGGACTTAACCTCAGCAAAGTCGATGAGCAAAAATTGCAGGATATTTTTGACAAGAATCAGAAGGACGGCAAGTTCACCGGCCATTCCGCCTTGTCTAAGGCCCTTGTTCTGATGCTCAACAATAAATCGACTGTGGCCTGGACCACTGGAGCGCATACCGCATTGCCGGTAAGCACCTCCGCCCAGGGAGTCAACGCACAGCTCTTCTCCAATATGCTTGACAATACCGATATTTCCAAAGGTATTAAACAAGTAGTGCAGAAATAAACCAGCGAAAAACACGGGCTGCCCTGGCTTTTTAGAAGCGGGCAGCCTCTTTGTTTTAATCTGCTCACCCCCCCCTGCAGGCCTGCAGGGACTTGGTGTCCAATTAGCTTTTTAGACCTGGTCTAACTACTCTATGCATAATATGAAACTCTGGACTTTTTGGCAAGTTGAACGCCGTGATATCGGCATGGCGCTGACCATGCTTGTGCTTTGCCTGATTATCTATAAAATCGACCTGTACCCGAAAAAAGACCCGGAGCCAGGGCGCAAAGTGCTCGCCAGAGTGCTCAGCGTGGATAACTCGAACCTGCAAAGCACCGGCCTGGTGCAGCGCGGAGAGCAAAACCTAAAGGTGGAAATCCTAGGCGGACGCTGGAAAGGAGAACACTTTTCCGCCGTAAACGTGCTGCGCGCACAAATGGAGTTGGACAAAACCTTTGCGCCTGGAGACAAGGTGCTGGTCGCCATCCTGGACGACGTTGACCCGCATACTTATACCCTGAATGCACAAGACCACTACAGAATCGGCTACACGGTCTTGCTCTTCTCGTTATTCGCGCTCCTGCTAATCGTTTTCGGACAGTTTGTCGGCTTTACCTCGCTGTTGTCATTTGTGTTTTCATGCCTGGTGATCTGGAAGCTGCTGATACCGCTCTGTCTCAAGGGATATTCAGCCCTGCTGGTTTCCTTCACAGTGGTAAGCCTGCTCTGCGCCGTCATTATTTTCCTGGTGGCCGGCTTGAATCGCAAAGGTCTAACCGCCTTTGCCGGCTCCATTGCCGGAGTGCTGGTAAGCTCAGTCATGGCTTTTGTCTTCACACGCCTGTTCAAGATCAACGGCGCAGTCATGCCCTACTCACAGGTGCTGCTCTACTCCGGATACGAGTTTCTAAACATCGCCGAAATCTATATCGGAGCCATCTTCCTCTCTTCATCCGGCGCAGTCATGGACTTGGCAATGGACGTCGCAGCCGGCATGGAAGAGGTGATTTTACGCCAGCCCAAGTTGAGCCGCCTACAGCTGCTGCAGTCCGGCATACGCATGGGGCGCAGCGTAGTTGGCACCATGACCACCACCTTGCTGCTGGCGTATTCAGGCGGATACCTGACACTGATGATGACCTTCGCAGCCCAGGGTACCAGCCCGGTGGACTTCATCAACAACCCATATGTGGCCTCCGAAACCGTGAAAACCATCATAGGCAGCTTCGGCCTAGTCGTAGTCGCCCCATTTACTGCCGCACTGGGGGCCATAATATTACATAAACACGCCGAGCCGGCTAAAACAGACCCTTAGTGTGGCTTAGGAATTATGAAAAAAATAAATTGTTAAACTTTGCTGAGCAGATTCGCTTTCTTGCTATACAGTATAT
>JAAZIY010000367.1 GCA_012800625.1 Lentisphaerota bacterium | reverse complement strand
CCTTATGGACTGTATGGATGTCATGGATATAGCAGCGGAAGAGCTTTGTGCAAAGAATTAATTATGCGCAAAGCTTGGTTGGTTTTTTTATGAAAAAACTTGATTTTTAATAAAACCGAATCACAGTATGGCGAGAGTCGGTTCGTCCGTGTATGTGCGGAACCTCACGATTGAGGGTGCCTGCGGACAATGAGCCGGCTCTTTTTTATGCCAAAACCCATTCCGAATCACTATACGACACAGCCCTCAAGCAAAACTTAAAAACCTGCTCTGCCTTCGTCTGCCTTAGTGTCCCTTCGTGTCTCTTCGTGTGCCTTAGTGTCCTCCCCCTTCGTGTGTCTTGTTGGCTCAAGGGGCTTTTTGGACGCGGTCCAACTTAGAACGCGTCCAAAAAGCCCATTAACCACAAAAGACACAAAAGACACAAAAAAGGAAGCTGATTAAGCAGGTAAACTGCAATTACAAGATTGCGAACAACCTGTTTTTGTCTCAACAAAACAGAAAAACTCGACGAAATAGCATGAAAAACGCAAGTTTTTTGTCGAAACTTCAATTTTTTCTTGAGAATCTGTCACATGGTGCCCCGAAGGGGCAACCTAATATAGCCCAGGCTAAGCGAGGCCGTAGGCCGAGCGACACCCTGTGTAAAAGCCCCCCCCCCGAATCCGGCGCCCTGTAGGGGCCCACAAATGGCCTTTCGGCGTTATGACCTTTTTGGACGGGGTCTACATACTGACCAGAAACAACTCAATTTTGACAATTTAAATTTTAATGGTTCCTTAGATAATTTCGCATCCTTCCTCTCCAGAAATATTGTTTGGTTTTTGGGCGAATGTTTTCGGTCGCAGCAGGTCATGCTTGTACTTAGGCCTGCAATTTGAACATGGCGCAGCTTTTAGGCGGCAGGCTGGTCGCCGTACTGCCATTTTCCACGTTGTGAGCCTTGAATCCTGGCGGCAGCTCAAAACGTGCCCTTTGCTCTCCGCGGTTAAACATACAAACGAATCCTCTGCCGGCATTTGCATAGCGCATAAAGCCGTCCAGGTCGGGCTGGTCGAGCAGCACTTCGAACTCAGTCAGCGGCCCGTCTGCGGCCAGCTGGTTAAAAACCCGGCTGTAGCATTGTATTTTTTGAGTTTGCTCTTCGTTCAGCCGCCGCAGGTCGCCGGCATACAGGGGTGCTCCGGCCAGCCCGGTAAGGAAGTATTCTGCGGCCCTGTCATTCTGCAAGGTCAGCAGGCCGTTAAGTATTCTTTCCGGCGGCAGTTTGCCCAGCCAGGCATAAAACCCGCGTCTCAGCCTCCATATATTTTGCAGGGCAGGCTCGTTGCCGGAGAGGTTTGAAACATGGTGCAGCTCGGAGTACTGCAGGGCGGCAATGCTGGGAGCCTGACAGCCAAAGGCCTCAAAGCTGAAATCGACAATCAGGTCGGGAAACCTCTTCTTCAGTTCTTCGCGCACAAAAAGCATGCCTTCATACATGGCTGAGAAAGAGTCATGCCAGCCTTGGTGGTACTCATGCTCTGTGGCATGGCAGCCCCAGGGCAGTATTTCATATGGGGAGCTGACGCTGCTGAAATCCAGCTTGAAATACCCTAGCTTGTACTTGGCGCATAAGTTTGACAGTTTTTGCAGAATAAACTCACGGTATTCCGAACCCAGGCACATGACCGGGTTTGCCAGGGCCTGATTTTCCCCTAGTCGCTTGCTGGTACCGTCGGCATTCATACTTATCCAGTCCGGGTTTGGTCTGCTTAGTCCATAGGAGGTGCCTATGTTGTGCCAGAGGCCGAATGTCATGTGGTTCTGGCGGCAGCGCTCGGCAAGCGCTTCTAGTCCCTTGGGAAACTTATCCAGGTCCACGGCATGGTCGTTGGCGGTGAACCAGCCGTCATCCAGAACAAAATATCGCATTCCCAGTCGGCAGGCCTGGTCTATCAGTTGCAGTGAGAGCTCTTCATTGATGTTTTTTGTGAAGGGCAGCCAGGTGCAGTACATGCCGCCCTCCGGGACAGGCAGCGGGGGCAGGCTTTTTCTGATCATGGAGCGAAAATTCGAGACCGCTCTTTTGTCCTGCAAGCCGCCCTTATACAGGCTCAGAAATGAAGAGGCGCTTTGGAACTCCTCGCCGCCTTGGAGTTGCCTGGCGAAGGGCGCCGAGCTGCGGTTGTACCCCAGGCTGATGCGCTGCCAATGTGGATATACCATGACATGGCGCAGCAGTCCGGGCGCAGAGCTGCCTAAAAGCCAACCCTCGTTAAGCTGGGGATTGTGGCAGCGAAGCAGGTCCTCCTGCGAGTTTAACACGAAGCAAGGCGGACGGGGGGAGTCTTCCTGCCCGCTATAAAAGTCGCAGTCGCCAAAGTTTCCGGGACAGAAGCAGGCATTGTCAAAGTCCAGCCGGGAAATCGTGCAGGGCTGCGTTCCAAGGTTTTTTATGACTATGTTTTTTTCGTATCCAGGCAGCTCCGGACTGGTTTTATACCTGACACAGACAGATAATTCCTGGCAATGGTACAGGAATTCCACGCCTTCATCCCAGGTCTTTATGTCTTGCAGCCGCAGTTGAGCAGCACTCGTTCCCTGGTCTTCATTCTGCGGCCAGCTTGCCAGCAGCTGTTCATCCAGGGCAAAACGAAATAGCCAAAATGGCTCCTTTACATATTCGCTACCGCTGGATAAATTGATTAGTGAGACGCAGCGCAAAGAATGTTTGCCGACTGCAAACTTTTTGATGAAATGCTCGTTTTGCAAAATGTGGATTTGTTCCATGTCGCCTACCTTTTATATTCAAGAAGCAGCCGTGACCCGGGCCGGGTTTTTGTGTGTCCTAGTGTCCAAGACCCTGCCAGCACAATTTTTTGGACACAAAGACACAGCAAGTCTAGTTAATTTCAATGATGCCCTGTTTATAGTATTGGAAGCTCATCCCATCCGGACTGGACAGTGTGCGGTCGCGAGTGAGCCAATCATTCAGGCCGGCGGACTTGCGCTGTTCGATGTGGCCGTCAGCAAATACCAGGTTGGCGTTGTTGCCGTGTCGGAAAGGAAAACGGGAAGAATAACTGGAAACGTTTTTCACCAGATAATGCCCGTACAGGCCTGGCTGGATATTGGCAGTCAGGCTTTGTTCGGCAAAGACCAGTGTGCGGGAAGTGAGCTGCAACTGAGTCACCTTGACTTTATGGACTCTATGGACTCTATGGACTCTATGGACTCTATGGACTCTATGGACT